>JBAXUD010000458.1:0-3066 GCA_037129875.1 Mycobacteriaceae bacterium | reverse complement strand
GCCGCCAGCAGCGCCGTCAGCAGCGGCGCCAGCGCCGCCAGTAGCGTCGCAAGCAGCGGTGCCAGTGCCGCCAGCAGCGTCGCCACCAGCGGCGCCAGCGCCGCCTCCAGCGCGGTGTCCTCGGTGATGAGCGGCACGCCCACCACGATGAACGTGCCCGGCGTGGGCGAGGTCTCCCTCGACGGACCCACCGCGGCGGCCTATGCCCGCCTCGGTGGCGCCACCGCTCTCGGCGCCCCGACCGGGATGGCGAAGACCGTCGGCGACGGCACCGTGACCCCGTTCGCCAACGGCACCATCTTCTCCTCGCCGGCGGGCTCGTTCGAGGTTCAGGGCGAGATCCTGAACCGCTACATGAACGAGCAGGGCGGCCCGGCCGGCGCCCTGGGCTGGCCGACGGCCGATGAGACCGAGACCGGCGGCGGCTCGAAGGTGGCCAACGGCGGCTGGACCAGCGAGTTCCAGAACGGCACCATCACGTGGCTGAACGACGGCAAGGGCAACTTCTCGGAGACCGTCACCAAGAAGTAGTCACCCCGCACGCACGGACGGCCCCCGCCACTGGCGGGGGCCGTCCGGCGTTGCGTCCCCCGGGCTGTAACGCAGCGACACCGCACCGGCGATAATGGCGCCATGAGGAAAAAATTCGCAGCAACCCTGTTGACCACGGCCGCCCTCGCTGCCGTTCCTGCGGCAATCGCCCCGGTCGCCCAAGCCGACGTGTGCGGCGACGTCGGCGGCCGGCACGTCAGCGTCGGCGGCTGCACCGACGTTGCTCGCGACGTGGCGGATCCGTTCATCGCCGGCGCCGCAGTGGTCGGTGTGGACGACTGGGCCCGCTACGGCTTCCCGGAGGCCTACGCATACGCGCTGGTGCCGACCTTCCCCGGCGAGGCGCCCTGCATCTCTCCGACCGGCCTGCCGTACTACACGCCCGGCGCCGCCCCCTGCTATCTTCCCTAGCCTCCGCGGCTAAACGTCCGTTCTGACCCCGGCGGCTATATTTACTGCCGACCGGGGGTCAGAACAGGACGATCGGGGAAACGTGGGCGCACGACTACGTGCCGTTATCGGCGTGGCAATGCTGGTGGCGCTCCTCGGCGGATTGCCGGGCCTGGCTTCCCGGGCAAGCGCGGCGCCGGCCCCGCGCGTGGTCACCGTCGCCACCTATGACATCGAGCCGTTCGTGATGACCAAGGACGGCATCAAGTCCGGCTTCACCATCGACGTGCTCGCAGAGATCTCCAAGCGGACCGGCTGGACGTACAACTACGTCGACGGCCAGAACGTGCGCGGCGTCCTCGACGACGTCCTGCAGAAGCGGGCCGACGCCGCCGCATCGGCCATCTCGATCACCTCGGACCGTTCCGAGGTCATGGACTTCTCCCAGCCAATCCTCAACGCCGGCCTGCAGATCATCGTCCCGGCCGGCGCCGTCGCACGGTCCCAGCCCGGGCTGATCGACTTCCTCAAACTGCTGTTCTCCAAGACCATGGCGGTCTGGCTGCTGGCCGCGCTGGCGCTGACCGTCATTCCCGCCCACATCATCTGGCTGTTGGAGCGCCGCCACGTCGACTCGATGGTGTCGAAGTCCTACTTCCCGGGCATCTTCCAGGCCTTCGGCTGGGGTCTGGGCATGCTGGCCGCCGCACCCGACGACGCTCCGAGGCACTGGCACACCCGAGCCATCGGGGTGTTGTGGGCGTTCGTCAGCATCATCTTCGTCGCGTACTACACCGCGACGCTGACCGCCAACCTCACCGTGGAGAAGTTCGACGCCCAGATCACCTCACCGGCCGACCTGGTCGGGCGCAAGGTCTGCACGGTGGCCAACACCACCTCGACGGACGCCCTCGGGGAACTCGGGGTGGCCGACACCGGTGTGCCGACGATCGACGACTGCTACGCGGGGCTGAAGAAGGGCGATTTCGAGGCGGTGGTCGCCGATGCACCACTGCTGCAGTACTACGTCGCCAATGCCGGTGCCGGCGTCGCGGAACTGGCCGGACCGGTGTTCCACCACGAGGACTACGGCATCGCCTTCCCGCTCGGCAGTGATCTGCGCAAGCGGGCCGACGATGCGCTGCTGTCCATTCGTGAGAACGGCGACTTCGACCTCATCAAGCACAAGTGGCTGGGCGCCGACGCGGGCTGAGCCGGCCTGACTCAGTCCTGCACCGCTTTGGCGACCGCGATACAGGTCGTCAACCACGCGGGGTCGGCCCGAGGGCCGTCCTGCACCGCCCACATGGCGTTGTGGACCATGCGCACCACCGCCCAGGACCGGGCGCGGTGCTCGTCGAACCCGGCGGCGTCGACCAGCGTCGCGAGCCGGCGGCGCACGCCGTCGCGGACATCACCGGAGATCTCGTCCCAGCGGTTCCACAGCATCGGTGCCAACTCGTAGTGCGGGTCGCCGTTGACCGGCTTCGGGTCGATGGCCAGCCACGTTCCACGCCCGGACAGCACATTCCCGTAGTGCAGGTCGGTATGGATCACCCGGTCCGGGACGGCGGCGTCGGCGCTCAGGTCACGGCCCAGTGCGACGGCCTGCTCGACGAGCCGGCGCGGGATGGGCGCCGAGCGTTCAAGCGCCGCGAGGTCGGCCGTCCAGCGCTCGACGTACGACACCAGCGAACGCAACGACGGCAGCGCAGGCACGTGCAGGCTGCGGTACAGATCGGCGACCACCCTGCATGCCTGCGCTTCCGGGATGCCGGTGAGGTCGGCGGTCTCAAGCCGCTCGAGCAGCAGTGCGCGATGGTGCGGGTCGGCACTGAGCAGCCGCACCGCGCCCCGGCCGCCCCACCGCCGCAGGGCCAGATGCTCGTGCTCGGACTCCTCGTCGGGGAAGCCGATCTTCAGGACAGCGGCGGCACCTTCGGCCGTGCGCACCGGGATCACCAGGGAACAGTGGCCGTAGGTGGGGTCGCCGTCGGCGCGAATTGTCCACTGCCGCATGGTCGCCTCGACTATGCCGGGCAGCGCGTCGACCCAGTTGGCCCATTGCGGTCCGCGGGCGGCCATGGCGCGGACTGCCGCCGGAATCACCGGCCAAGACTACCG
>JBAXUD010000457.1:0-3070 GCA_037129875.1 Mycobacteriaceae bacterium | reverse complement strand
GAGACCTCAGCCGGCCGCGACGACGACGATGCCGTCGTCATCGCTGTAGGCCAGATCGCCCGGCCTGAAGTCGACGCCGCCGAGGGTGATCACGGCGTCGAGTTCTCCGGATCCGGTCTTGGCACTCTTGCGGGGGTTGGTCCCGAGCGCCTTGATGCCGATGTCGAGGCTCCGCAGGGTGGCGGCGTCTCGGACGGCGCCGTTGATGATCAGTCCGGACCAGCCGTTCGAGCGGCCAAGTTCGGCGATGACGTCGCCGACCAGGGCGGTGTGCAGCGAGGCGTCTCCGTCGATCACCAGCACACCGCCGTCGCCGGACCCGGATAGCACCGACTTCAGCAGGGCATTGTCCTGGAAGCACCGGACTGTGGTGATCGGACCGGCGAATTCGGTGCGCCCGCCGAACTGGCGGAACTGCACATCACAGCTGCGGACCTCGGCGCCGATGTCGTCGACCAGGTCGGCGGTCGGCCGGAAGGGGGCGGCCACCGGCGTCCTTACTCGTGCCGGAAGCGGCTGAGCGCGATCGCCACCAGGCCGGCGGCGGCCAGGGCCAGCGACAACGGAATCTTGTGGCCGCGGCCGAAGGTGTCCTGTGGCGAGGGTGGTGCGACGGCCTCCCGGACCGGCGACTTGGCGTTGGCCGCGGCTTCCCGTGCGCCGTTGGTCCCGCCGGTAAGTGCGGCGTGCGGCGGGGCCGGGTTCAGCGCGGGCGCCTTGGCGCCGGCTGTCAGCGCAGCCTGGTGTGGAGGGGGAGGCGCTTTTTTCGCCGGGGCTTTTTTCGCCGGCGCCTTCTTAGCCGGAGCTTTCTTCGCCGGAATCTTCTTGGCGGCGGCTTTCTTGGCGGGCGCTTTTTTCGCAGCCGCCTTTTTGGCGGGCGGGGTCGCCTCCGCGCGCTCGTCCGGCCGGTCCTGCGGCTCTGCCATCTGCTGCTCCTCGAACTCCTGAGCGGGCCAGTCGCCGCCCGTTACTACCGACGATCATGCCAGGAGGTGGACTCATGGCCGACGGCGCAACCCCCACACAGCTGCTCCGGTGATCAGGACGGCCGCGCCAACGATGAATGGCCACAACGGAATCCGGTCACGCTGCGCGGGGGTCTGCACGGCAGGCCCGGGAGTGCCCGTGCTGGGTACCGTGACGGTGAACGACCAGGACCCGGAGACCACGTGGCCGTCGTCGGAGGTCACGCGATAGTTGACGGTGTAGCGACCGGAAGGCCCCAGTGGCCGGAGGCCGACGGTGGCCGTGGCGCCCTGGACCGTGGCGTCGCCCTGCGACCACAGATTGCCGTCGGGCCCGACCACGGTCATCGCCACGAAGGTCGGCTGCAGTTCCTCGTTGAATGTCGCGGTCACCCGACTCGGACCGGAATTGACCGTCGAGTCGGCGGCGGGGTCGGTGGCGGTGAGCACGGTATGCGCCGACGCCATCGGGGCGGTGGTCGCCAGGGCGGCCGCCGTCAGCGCCGCGAGAACGACGCGCATCACGGTCCGCAATATCAGAGCACCCCGAGTCGGGTCATGATGTCGGCCTCGATGCCATCGAGTTGGTCGGCGATCGAGGTCTGCACTGCGCGGCGCCGCGGCCCCGGCATGTTCTCGGCGGCCGGAACAGCGGCCGCCAGTGCGGCGAGCCGATCGGTGATCGCTGCCACGAACCGCCGGGTTTCGGCATCGTCGGGCGTGCGTTGGGCGACCAGGCGCAGTGACTGTTCGGCGCCGGAGATCCGGGCCGACAGGCGCCCGCCCGCTCCGGAGAACTGGCCCAGTTGCGTTAGCGGGACACCGAGACGGTCGGCGCGGCGCTCGTCGATCACTCCCCGGGCGGAGATCGCGGCCCGGTAGGCGACCGGCACCACGACCGGGGCCAGCAGCCGGGAGGCGGTCAGCGTCCGCCGAATGCGCCCCGGCGCCAGCAACTTTCCCTCCCGGGCGGTCCGCAGCTTGGTCTCAGCGACTTTCACCGACGCACGGTCGCTGTCGCGCTGCGCGCGCACCTGGGCTTTGGCGGTCTTAGTCTCGGAGCGCTGGGCGGCCTTGATCCGCTTGCCCTCGTTCTTGGCGGCCAACTTGGCCTCAAGCCTGGCCTTGGCCTTCAGTGCGCGGGCTTCAGCGCGCCTGGTCGCGCGGCTCTTGCGTTTCTTGAACAGGCCCATCGAAGCTGCCTTTCGCCGGAGGGTGCGGACGGCCGGGTCAGCCACGCTGACCATCGGTCGGCTAACACTATCGCCCGCACCAAGCTGCGATTGGCCGACCTGCGGATATGCCACAATTGATGGGACTTCGCAAACCCCCGCGCCCGCCAGGCGCCCGTTGTAGTCAAAAGGAATGTTGGTGAACACGTCGCGGCGGCGCGCGCCGGGGATCGCCTGGGCGATCACCGCCGGCCTGCTGTACGGCGCGGTCGGCATCGGCACCTCGGCGCCGGCCTTCGCGGACGACTCGGGTCGCGGCCCCTCCGCCGGTGACATCGACGCTCCCGGCACCGACGGTGCCGGCAACGATTCCGGCCCGCGGCGGCACGGCCGCGAAAACCGAGCGACTCCGTCCGGCAACACCGGTGCCGGCGGTTCGGCAGGAGGCGGAGCCTGGCACCCCGGCGATCCGTGCCCGTGGTGGCCGGTTCCACGGCCGGTCCCGCCGCCGGCACCGATCAGCGGGGGCAACAACAACAGCGGGCTCATCGCCGCGGCGCCCATCGTCGCGGTTATTCCGGTTCCGGTCTTCGGCGCCGAGGCTGAACCCCGCTTCGACATCGACGCCCTTGCAGATGACGCGCCCGCCGTTGCGGCCCCCGCCGCTGTGGCGCCGGCCGCTGGGTATCCGGCTGCTGCCGCACCGCTGCCCCGCCCGGTCACCCGCCTGGCCACTGCGCCGGCCGCAGCACCGCTGCCGGCCCGCGTAGCGGCGCTCAGTCCGCCCGCCGCGCCCGCGAAGTGCGTGGCGGCAAAGGCGCTGGTGGCCAGCGTGCCGCTGTTCAGCGCGCTGCCGGCGTTGAAGCCGAACCAGCCGACCCACAGCAACCCGGTGCCGATAAGGCTGAGCACGACGTTGTGCGGGAGCATGGG
>JBAXUD010000456.1:0-3075 GCA_037129875.1 Mycobacteriaceae bacterium | reverse complement strand
CCTAGGACCACTCCGCAAGCACACGCATCTTGCCGGCCTTCACCGCCGCGTCCCGCCGCAGCTTCTTGAGCTGCGGGGCGAATGCGTTGCGTTCGTTGTCCTGAATGTTCAGCGGCAGATCCAGCGCGTTGAGCAGCTTGGCTTCGAGGTACCACGGCTCGGGATGCAGGACCCAGGACACCGACGCATTGTCGGCCATCCACTGGGTCAGGACGGCTTCGCCGCCGGCGAAGGTCTGTCGCTTGCCCGAACCGATCCGGCGCAGCGCAAAGCCCAGTTGATCACCGAGCAGGACCCCGAGCGACTTGCGCAGCGTGGAGCCCTCCGCGCTGGCATTGCCTGCGCCGAAGTGATAGCGGATGCGCTTGCGCAGATCCTGCGGGACCTGCGGCTTGCCGTCCGCCCGCGGCGGGCCGGGGCTAATTCCGACGTAGAGCAGTGTCAATCCGTCCCGCTGTTCGCAGCCGGAGACATCGATCTCGCCGGGGATGTCGCGGAACCACCAGCCGTGGGCGCCCGCTTCGGCGGGCACCGGAGACGGCTCGGCGAAGATCTCATCACGCGTATATCGCTGAGCTGCAGTAAGACTTGCGACGGCGGTTGCGCTCCGCTTCACAGACATCGACTCCGCCATGCAGCCCAGCGTAATCGCTGCCGGATGCAGCCGAGTGCCCGACGAACCATCCGCGACCAGAGCAGTGGCTGGGCGATCACCTATCGCGTGGACTCCGACGACGCTGAGGAGTTGACCCTCGAGTTCTATGCGACAAATCGTTGGACCAATGACCGCCATGTGCTCATCTCGGCCGACGGTGAGCTCGAAGGCCTCGATGCGATCAGCGAGATCGTGTTCCTCAGTCCCGCCGACGCGGTTGACGAGTTCGAGTCCGGCAACGAGGCCATTGAGGCGCAGCTTCGGGAGCGTGGGCTCTACCCCCACGGTTAGCGCATCTCTCCCTCCCGGCTGCGACCCAGTTTTATGTCGGACCACTCGGGGATAATGGCTATGTGGGGGAGATCAGCAGCGCCGCAACCATTCACGTCATCGAGGGACGACCGTGGCGGGAAGCGATCAGCAGAATCCTTGAGCCGCGTTCGTTCTATCGGCCTTGGCTCGGGGGCGACGACGTCGAGCCCGGGGACGTCGTCGTGGTTCTCCTCGACACCGAACCGCTCGCAGTGCTTGCCGGGGCGGGCGTCGTCGGGTCGGACGGCAGGGCGGACAGTGCCATCGGCGACATCTCGCGTCGTCATTTCGACCACGCTCGTTTGTTCGGCCCGCCGGCGCTGCTCGAACTGGCAACGCTGAACCTGCGGGCGAAATTCGACATCGCACCCACCGCCGGCCCTGTCGGAGACGACACCACCGACATCGTTGGGATGGTCGGTGGTCGATGAACCCCGGTGCGAGGAGCCGCCCCCTCTCCCCCCTGAGCTGGCCTACTCCGCGGAGGCCATCCGTATCGACATGAGGTGGCGCCCAACGCTGTTTCCTCCGGATTGGCCTGCCGCGCTATGTGAGTCGTGCCACGATCGGATGCGCGAGGGCCGATTCGGCACCTTCGTGGACTTCCGCTTCAGCCAGCACCCGCAGTGCCCCTCCTGCGCGGCGCAACGCACGATGCGCACCGGCTCCGGATACGGGTACATCGCCTACGAACCTTGGCTGCATTCCAATGGCTGCACCCCGAAACCGAAGTGGTTGTGCGGCGGATGTGGCTATCAATGGGATTAGGCCCCCTTCCGGAGAGTTCGGACTTCTCGTGTCGGTGCGGCTTCCTAGAATCGCGCCACGTCTGAATCCAGTCCCATCGACGAGACGTTCACTCGGCGTGACGGGAGTTGTCGATTCGGCCTGTCTCAGCTCCGGTCGCGCTTTCGGCGGAACAGCTCCGCCGGCCTGCCTCGGCTCCCGGTGTGCTCGTTGAAGTCGCCGGTGGAGACCAGGTGGTCCTTCATCAGGCGGCGGAATGCATAGCGGCTGAGGTCGTCGTGCCCGGCGACGGCCTCGTGAACCCGCTGCAACTCGCTCAGCGTGAAGCGGGGCCCCAGCAGCCGATCGGGGTCGGCCTCGGCCTCGTAACGCGATCGGACGTGCTCCTTGGCCAGCCGGACGATCCCGGGGTGATCCCACACCAGCTCGCCGGGCCGGTCGACCGACACCAGGCGCGTCGCCGCGGAGCCCGACCCGAGCGACTCGATTTGCTCGGGCCGTACGACGGCCACATGGGCCACCGAGATCACCCAGTCGCGATCGTCGCGATAGGGGTCGTCGAACACCGCCAATTGATGCGGCCGGACGCCCTGCACGCCGAGCTTGTCGCCCAGGCAACGCTCCACCGCCTCGGCCAACGTCTCGCGCTCACGCAGGAAGCGACCCGGCAGAGCCCACTTTCCGGTGTTCTTCCGTGCCATCTCGACCACCAGCAGCTGGCGTCGATCGGGGTCGACGGTGAGCAGCGCGATGTCCACCGCGACGATGGGCCTCGGGAAATCATGGAGCTTTTTGTCGGTGGGTCCCGGTATCCTTGGATCAGCAGCGTCTGGTATCGCATTGTCGCCCATGGGGTTAAACCTAACAGTTCGGGCGGATTGCGCACTAAACAAATATGGGCTATTATCGCACATAATACTGGGGGCATGGACAGCCCACGAACGAGGAGCGGTTACCACTACTGAACGGGGGGAAGCGATGACTGAGATCAACACCAGCTTTGACGTCTATGTTCTGGGGGACGTCGACACGTCAAAGCGCTTGGACATGCTGGCGGCGAAGGCGGCCGAACACGGCGCGGTCATCGCCCAGACCTTCGCCTTCGCCGAGGGCGAGGCGGCCGAGCAGAACGACCTCACCGAGGTCGATGCGGTCGTGGAAGCGGTGAGCCGGGCCATCGCCACGCGCACGGATATCTGGTTGCCGTTCTGGCTTCAGGATCTGTGCCGCGAAACCCACCTGCGCCGGCTAAGCCTGACGCTGCAGCGGCATGGCTTAAACCTACTCCTGGGCCCGCAGCTGGCGCCCTGCTCGGTCGAGGGCGGCCTCAACGAGATCGACGCCGCCGTGCGCAACGAG
This sequence comes from Mycobacteriaceae bacterium, assembly GCA_037129875.1. Lineage (GTDB taxonomy): Bacteria > Actinomycetota > Actinomycetes > Mycobacteriales > Mycobacteriaceae > Mycobacterium. The sequence continues at coordinate 2 of JBAXUD010000456.1, read as the reverse complement.
GT
>JBAXUD010000455.1:0-3079 GCA_037129875.1 Mycobacteriaceae bacterium | reverse complement strand
GGTGACCGCGGACTCGGTGTCGGGGATGCCGTCCTGCTTGGCTTTGCGGTCGGCCATCGACAGCAGCCGCCGGATGCGTCCCGCGACAGCGTCTTTGGTCATCTGCGGTTCGGCGAGCCGCCCGAGTTCCTCCAGCGATGCCTGCCGGTGTTCCACCCGCAGCCGCCCCGCAGCGAAGAGGTGATCCGGCACGCCGTCGGCCAGGATCTCCAGCGCGCGTTCCACCCGGGCCGCGGCGGCCACTGCCGCACGGGCCGACCGGCGAAGGTTGGCATCGTCGAAGTTGGCCAGCCGGTTTGCGGTGGCACGAACCTCGCGGCGCATGCGCCGTTCCTCCCACACCAGCCTGGTGTCCTGGGCACCCATCCGGGTCAGCAGGGTCCCGATGGCCTCGCCGTCGCGGACCACAACCCGGTCAGTGCCGCGCACCTCGCGGGCTTTGGCGCTGACACCGAGCCGCCGGGCCGCACCCACCAGGGCCAGCGCCGCCTCCGGACCCGGGCAGCTGACCTCCAGCGCCGAGGAGCGGCCGGGCTCGGTGAGCGAACCGTGGGCCAGGAAGGCGCCCCGCCACGCGGCCTCAGCGTCGGCGATGCTGCCACCGACGACCTGAGCGGGCAGCCCCCGCACCGGGCGGCCCCGCATGTCGAGCAGTCCGGTCTGCCTTGCCAGCGCCTCGCCATCCTTGGCGACGCGCACCACATACCGCGTGCTCTTCCGAATTCCACTGGCGGACACCATATGTACGACGGAGGCGTAGCCGTAGAGATCGTGAATGTCCTTGCGGAGCCGCCGCGCGATGCTGCCGAGGTCCACCTCGGCCTCGACCACTACCCGGCCGGCAACGATGTGAAGGCCACCGGCGAAACGCAGCAGAGCGGCCACCTCCGCCCGCCGCGCACTGACCGAGTTCACGATGAGGCGGCTCAACTCGTCCTTGACCTCAGCAGTCATCGCCACCACGCTCACCTCTCGGTCTGTCTCGGAGCCGGCCGCCGCGGTCCCGAATCGGGTGCCGGGGCGACGGTGGGCACGGTAGTCGTCGGGGCTTCCGCCGCCGGCCACCGGACCGCCTCCAGCGCAGCGGCAAGCTTGGCGGGGTCGTGCAACGGTGTGCCGGGCCGGGAGACATCAGCAAATCGCACTGTTGCCTCCAGCAGCATCGCGGTCCGGCGAAGTTGGTCGCGTTCGCGCTGTGACGGCACACGCGACGCGTCGACGATGATGTCATGCACGGTAAAGCCAGGGGCGTGTTGGGACAGAACATGCAAATGCTGCTCGGCGGAGAAGCCTGCTGTCTCGCCCGGTTCGGCCGCCAGGTTCAGCACGAGGGCGCGTCGGGCAGAGGTGGCTCTCAAAGCCGCGGCCAGGCCCGGCACCAGAACATGCGGGATGACGCTGGTAAACCACGATCCCGGCCCGAGGACGACCAAATCGGCGCTCATGACCGCGTCGATGGCCTGCCGGGTGGCCGGCGGGTCGCCAGGCAGCAGCCTGACCCTGCGCACCTTCCCCGGTGTGGTCGCGACGGCGACCTGACCGCGGATCACCCGGCTCATCCGGGGGTCGCTTTCCAGACCTGCGACGTCGGCCTCGATCTGCAGGGCGATCGGGCACATCGGCAGAACCCTGCCCTTGACCCCGAGGATGCGGCCCAATTCGTCGAGTGCGGCGACCGGGTCGGCGAGCACCTCGTTGAGCCCGGCAAGCAGGAGATTGCCGATCGGATGACCGGCGAGCGCCCCGCTGCCGCCGAACCGGTGCTGGATGATCGTCGCCCACAGACGGCCGTGCGGACTGTCAGATGCCAACGCCGCCAACGCCATTCGGAGATCGCCCGGTGGGACGATGTCGAGTTCTGAGCGTAGCCGGCCTGAAGAACCGCCGTCGTCGGCGACGGTGACCACCGCCGTCACGTGTGGCGTGAGCCGACGCGCCGCCGAGAGCGTCGCGTAAAGACCGTGCCCGCCGCCGAGTGCAACGATCCTCGGACTGATTCCCCCGGCCTCGTTGAATCCCCCCGTCGCTTCGCTCCTGCCCGCCGGGTTGAATCCCCCCGTCGCTTCGCTCCTGCCCGCCGGGCCGCTCATTCGCGCCCCAGGTCCCGATGCAGCACCCGTACCGACAATTGGTGGTTGTCACTGAGCAGCCCTGCCAGTGCCTCGGCGATGGCTACGCTGCGGTGCTTGCCGCCCGTGCATCCGATCGCCACCGTCATGTAGCGCTTGCCCTCCCGGATGTAGCCGTCAGCCACCAGCTTCAGCAGCCGATGGTAGAGACCCAGGAACTCCGTCGCTCCGGGTTGGGCCAGGACATAGTCGCGCACCGCCGGCGACTGGCCGGTCTGCGGACGCAATTCATCGACCCAGTGCGGATTCGGCAGGAAGCGGACATCCATCACCATGTCGGCATCCATCGGAAGCCCGTATTTGAACCCGAACGACTCGACGGTGACACTGGTCTGAGCGACCGTCTCGCCACCGAAAGCGTTCTCGATACTGACCCGCAGGGCGGGAACGGACAGCGACGAGGTGTCGATCACCAGGTCGGCGGTGGCGCGGACCGGCGCGAGCATGACGCGCTCGGCGGCGATTCCCTCGGCCAGAGTCTGGTTGGCCTGCAAGGGGTGACTGCGACGGTTGTTCTCGTAGCGGCGCACCAGGATGTCGTCGGAAGCCTCCATGAACAGCACTCTGGGCCTGATGTTGCGGGCAGCCAGGTCGGTGCGCACCAGGTCCAGATCACCGGTGAAGCCGCGGGACCGCACGTCCATCACGATCGCCAACTTGGTGATACGCGACCCGGCCGCCAGGCCGAGGTCCACCATCCGGGCAATCAGTTCCGGCGGCAGATTGTCGGCGACGTACCAACCCAGGTCCTCGAGCACCTTTGCGGCGGTGTCCCGGCCGGCTCCGGAAAGACCGGTAACCAGCACCACGTCGATTTCGGACGCGCCGTCCTGGGCTGCGCCGGGGCCGGCGGGCTCGGTGTTCTCAGTCATCGGAATATCAGTCATAGGGCTTGCTCTGCATCATCTCCCACCGCGTCGGTCGCTGCATCGGAACCGATGCGATCGGTG
>JBAXUD010000454.1:0-3083 GCA_037129875.1 Mycobacteriaceae bacterium | reverse complement strand
CCCAGCCCTAACGGTGCGGACCGCACCCAGCCCTAACGGTGCGGACCGCACCCAGCCCTAACGGTGCGGACCGCACCCAGGTTTACACGAACGAGACTCAAAAGGTAGGACACCAGACCAATAGACGCCTATTGTGCCAAGAAACTGGTGACGAAGGAGACCCGCTGTGCCCGAGGGCCATGAAATTCTCGATGAGGACGAACTGCACCTGGCCCGGCTGGGTTATTCGCAGGAGTTGCAGCGGTCCTGGTCGGGTTTCAACAACTTCGCCATCTCGTTCTCGATCATCTCCATACTGGCGGGCTGCTTCACCTCCTTCGGCCTGGGCTGGAACAACGGCGGACCCGCCGCGATCGCGTGGGGCTGGCCGATTCTGGCGGCCTTCATCATGCTCATCGGCCTGTGCATGTCGGAGCTGGTGTCGGCGTATCCGACGTCGGGTGGAATCTATTGGTGGGCAGCCAAATTGGGCGGCCCCAAAGCGGGCTACTACGCCGGCTGGCTCAACCTCATCGGGCTGATCGCGATCCTCGCCTCGGTGGCCTACGGCAGTGCGACGTTCCTGGACCTGACCCTGGGCACCCTCAGCGAGAACTGGCTGGCCGGCTACAGCCTCAAGCGCGTCTTCGTGATGTTCCTGATCATCCTGGCGGTCGTGGCGGTCATCAACATCTTCTCCAGCCATCTACTGGCCGTCATCAACAACATCTCGGTGTGGTGGCATGTCGCCGGCGCGGCTGCGGTGATCGCCATCCTGTTCCTCATTCCCGAGCACCACGCCAGCGTCGGCGATGTGTTCGCCAAGACCATCAACAACAGCGGGATGTTCGGCGGAACGACCTCCGGGTTCGGCTGGCTGCTGTTCGTGCTGCCGATCTCGGCAATCCTGACCCAGTACACGATCACCGGCTACGACGCTTCCGCTCACCTGTCCGAGGAGACGAAGAGCGCAGCCGACGGCGCGGCGAAGGGCATCTGGCGCTCGATCTTCTACTCGGCCATCGGTGGCTGGATTCTCCTTCTGGCGTTCCTGTTCGCCGTGCAGGACTCCGACGGGGTGTCGGCGGCCGGCGGCGCGGTGGCGTCGATCTTCAGCCAGGCATTGAGCTCCAAGTGGGCGGCGGCGGTGCTGTTCATCTCCACGGCCGGGCAGTTGTTCTGCACCACGGCCTGCCAAACCAGCGCATCGCGCATGCTGTTCGCCTTCAGCCGCGACCGCGCGGTGCCCGGCCATCAGCTGTGGTCGGCGGTGAACTCGCGGCGGGTGCCGGCCAACGCGGTGATCGTCACCGCGGTGATCGCCGCGATCATCACACTGCCCGCGCTGGTGCCGGTCGACATCAACGGCGCACCGGTGCCGATTGCCTTCTTCGCGGTGGTCTCCATCGGCGTGGTGGGCCTCTACCTCGCCTTCGCCGTGCCGATCTACTACCGGTGGAAAGCCGGCGACTCGTTCCCCGTGGGCAGCTGGAACCTGGGCAGCCGCTACAAGTGGATGGCTCCACTGGCGTTGGCGGAGATCATCATCACCTCGATCGTGGCGATGTTCCCGACCGCGCTGGGCGGGGTGCCGTGGGATGCCAGCTTCGAGTGGAAGTTCGTCAACTACACGCCACTGCTCGTCGGCGGCACGCTGATCCTGTTGTGGATCTACTGGCACGCCTCGGTGAAGAATTGGTTCACCGGCCCGGTGCGCCAGGTCGACGAGAGCGGTCGTCAACTGGACGGGGTCCGCTAACCGGACATTGACCGGGAGTCCCAGCGACTGACTACCAGGTGCTGGTGCGCAGAACGATCTCGGCGGCCAGTTGCGCATTAGCCACGGCGGCGTTGCGCCGGCCGGTGTAGTCGACCAGCCGGTAATCGCCGTAGACGAACTGCTGGCTGGCCTTGGCCATGGCGCGCGACGCCGGGCTGGTTACCAGGGCGGTGGTATTCACCTCGACCGGCCCACAGTCCGGATTGCGCATCGCACCCCCCGGGTCGGCGACACGCGGATGCGCACGATCGATGACCAGCAGGCCGGTGAACCGGTCGGGCCGTGCCGCGGCGACTTCCCAGGCCAGTTCCGCTCCGAACCGGTCGCCGACGAGAACGCCGGAGGGCACCTCGAGTGCGTCGAGGATGGAGATGACCGATTTGGGGTGCATGCGCGGGTCTGCCCCGATGACGATGGTCCGCACCGCCGCGGTGTGCAGCCGCTGACACAGCGCCTCGTAGGCGCCCGGCGCGTGCTGGGCGGCGCACAGCAGCACGACGTAGCATCCCCTGTCCGGCCCGGAGACATCCACCGGTACGCCGAAACCATCGACGGTCATCATCGTGGCGGGCATCTGCCCACGCTACTGCTCATGGCAGCCGCAGCGGCCCCGTTTCCGGATGCCTCTCAGACACTACTCAGGAAGCCCGAAGCTTGGCGGCCTGCTTGGTGAAAATCTCCAAGAACGTCTGCGGCAGTGGCGCTTTCACTGCAATCGTGGGATTTCCGGCCGGGAACGCGACGCCGAACACCGCCCTGGCGCCCACGTTCTGGAACGCCATGTAGACACTGCTCTGGGAGCCCTTGAGATCCATCGTCTGCTGGTAGCCCACTACCCCGTCATCCAGGCCCGGCAAGGCCGTCGTGGTCATCGGGATGCCGTCGGAATTGGGATCGAAGAACGCCTCGAATTTCGCGCAGCGGTCCGCCTCCGCCTTGAGCTTGTCCAGATCGAGGTTCCAGGACAGCACGGTCATCCCGATCCGGGCCCCGTCGTAGGAGACCGCGTATTTGGCTGCACTGCCGGGTCCGCGTTCGGCGGACTGCCGGATCACGTTGGTCAGCGCGTTGGCGCAGCCCTGCGGCCGCGACAACATCGAAACGGGACTGTCGGCGCCGTCGGGCAGCCCGGGCTGCTCGTCGATACGGTCGTATTGCACCCCGGTCGGGAAATCCCCGCTGCCCAACAACGCACGCTGCAGGAATGCACCCGGCCAGGTCGGCGTGCCGCTCACCGGGGCGGCGCATCCGGACAGCGGCATGGCGGCCAGCAGCATGGCGGCCACCAGCGCTCCCGCCCTCCCCATCCGACCCATGGCGATCA
>JBAXUD010000453.1:0-3089 GCA_037129875.1 Mycobacteriaceae bacterium | reverse complement strand
GCTTCAGCGTGGTGTTGATCGGCAAAGACGGCGGCGAGAAACTGCGCGCCAACGATGTCCCGGATCTTCAGGCGATCTATGCCGTGATCGACGGCATGCCGATGCGGGGCCGCGAGATGAGCGCCAATCCAGGCCGGTGTTGATGGCTGGTCGTAACTGTGATCAGTGCTCGTCGTAGTGATCGTCGTGCAGCGCGTGCCGGTGCGCGCCGTGAATGTAGTCGACGTGATCGTCGTGCGCGACGGCCTCATGCCCGCACCCATCGCCATGGGTGTGGTCATGAACCTCGGCGACCACATGAGCGCTCGGCGTGTGTTCGTCATAGTGGTCCCCGTGCAGATGGTGCGCATGACCGTCATGCAGGTAGTCGACGTGGCCGTCGTGCTCTACCGCGACGTGCCCGCAGGACGGCGCGTGCCGGTGATCGTGATCGGAGTGGGTCGGGTGGGTGGTCACGAGATCAGCGTCCTTTCGTAGCTGTAATAGGATCAATAGTACGCGAATACTTTTTTATGAATTTGATATGTACTTATACCCCGACACTGCGGGTCAGCATCGGCGAAAATGACAGCATGCAGCTACCGCAGCGTCTGGCCCGGTTCAACCGGTATGTCACCAATCCCGTGCAACGCCTCTGGGCGGGATGGGCGCCGATGATGGGCATCCTTGAACACGTCGGACGCCGGTCGGGCCGGGTCTACCGGACTCCACTGACCGTGTTCTCCACCGATGACGGGGTGGCCATCCTGTTGACCTACGGCCCGGACCGGGACTGGCTGAAGAACCTCAACGCCGCCGGCGGCGGCCGACTGCGTCGGCATGGCCGGACCGTCCCCGTCCGCGACCCCCGGGTGGTGACCAGGGATCAGGCGGCTCCTCGATGATCCCGAGTGCCTTCGGATACTTTTCCCTGGGAGGCAGTTCGGGATACAGCATGACCCTCTGCGCGTCCTCGGCAAGCTTCTGAGCCTGCTGCCGCTTCTGCTCCACGAAACTCTGAGTCAGCGAATTCCCGGCAGGCAGAATGTCAGAGATGGAGTGGAAATGAGCGGTGTGTCCGACACGTCGACCTTCGTCGCGGCCCACGGCGACCGGTTACGGGTTGTGCCGCGGCGGGGCGGCCTGGTGACCGGCTGGCTGTGCCACGGCCCGTGGGGGGAGCGGGAGATCCTCTACTTCGATGCCGACCGCTTCGCCGATCCGTCCAAGAGCGTCCGCGGCGGCATCCCGGTGCTGTTCCCGATCTGCGGCGGCCTGCAGGGAAGTGCACTGCCGCAGCACGGTTTTGCCCGCGACCTCCCCTGGGCGATGTCCGAACTGCCGGACGGTTCCGGCATCCGCCTGAGCCTGAATGACACAGCCGGAACCCGCGTGGTATTTCCCCATCGGTTCCAGTTGGACCTCGAACTACGGCCCGAACCCCAGGCACTGTCGATCCTGGCCCGGGTGGGCAACCCGGCCGGTGCGGGAGAGCCGCCGTTGCCGTTCTCCTTGGGTCTGCACCCGTACTTCGCCGTTGCCGACCTCGGAGCGGTGCGGCTGTCGGGTCTGCCCGCGCAGGCGGTGGATCAGACCGTCAACGCCACCGCCGCCACCACAACGCTGCTGGGCGACCTGACCCGCGGGGTCGACATGCTCGCCGGACCCACGCCGGCGGTGCGGCTGGAAACCGACGACATCGCCATCACCCTGGAAACCCAGGCCCCGCTGGATCTTGCCGTGGTGTGGACCGATCCACCGCGACCGATGGTGTGCCTGGAACCGTGGACGGCCCCGCGCGGTGCCCTCACCAGCGGCGACCGGCTGTTGCATGTGCCTGCCGGCGAGAGCCTGGAATTGACCTGCCGCTATCGGGTGGAGGCGCTCTGATGGTCGACCACGAGCAGCCCGCGGACGGCTCCGGGGAGGGCCTGACCGCACACGACCCCGGCGGGCGGATCCAGCCACCCAGCCGTCGCCAGGGATCTATGCGTATGCAGAACGCCGCAACCAGCGCACCACGACCGCCGACAGCCGCGGAGGCGCGTCAGCGTGAGAAGGCACGTAAAGCGCGCGAGGCCGCCGAGGAGCTCGCCGAAGCGGAGGAACTCGACCGTCTGCGCCGTGCGGAGCGGCGGCGCAAGGTCATGATGGGGTCGATCGCCGTTGTCGGGGTCGCGGGCGTCATCGGCATGATTTACCTCTCGGCCGACCGCGGGGCCGACCGCGAAGTGGCAGCGACGTGCGTCAAGGAGGGCACCGACGAAGTGGTTCCCGAGGAATACTGCTCGACCGGTGCCAGCCGGGGCGCAGGGATCTTCATTTTCGCGGGCTTGCCCTACCGCTACTACTACGGGGGCAACAACGGCGGGGTCGGAACGATCGCCCGCGGCGGCACGCTGGAGCTGCCCAAGGGCACTGCGGGCCGCACTTCGTCAGGATCGACGATCACCCGCGGCAAAGGTTCCGGGGTGTCGATCACCAGGGGCGGGTTCGGGTCCGGCAGCCACAGCAGTGGAGGGGGATAGTGAAGCGTCTTCACCACCGGCCGCGGCCTGGCTGGGAACGCATCGTCGCCGAGCAGGGGATGTGTTTCGCGACGCCGGCACGCGACGCGTCCGGGGCCGATCGGGACTACTGGGATGAGTCGGTGCACTACGTCTTCGACATGGACGAGGTGCTGGCGCTGGAAACGCAAGTCGAGGTCCTGCACTCGATGTGCCTGGACGCCGTCGAACACGTGGTGCAGACCGAGCGGTATCGCGACTTCGGGCTACCCGAATGGTCCTGGGAGAACATCGAAAAATCCTGGCGCCGCGGTGATCCCCATCTATACGGGCGTTTCGACCTTCGCTACGACGGCCAACGGCCACCGACCCTGCTGGAATACAACGCCGATACGCCCACGACGCTGCTCGAGGCGTCAATCCTGCAGTGGCACTGGAAGACCGATCAGTTTCCCGCCGACGATCAGTGGAACTCGCTGCACGAGAAGCTCGTCGCGCGCTGGTCTGAGATTCGGGACCAATTGCCCGGCGGGGAAACTCACTTCACCTGGTCGTCGGCCGACCTCACCGGGGAGGACAACGTGACGCTGGCCTACATCCAGG
>JBAXUD010000452.1:0-3091 GCA_037129875.1 Mycobacteriaceae bacterium | reverse complement strand
GACTATCTCAAGGTCTACAGCGGCGGCCTGGTGATCATCAGCCACGATGTGAGCCTGCTCGCCGATGTGGTCAATCGGGTCTGGTTCCTCGACGCCGTCCGCGGCGAGGCCGACGTCTACAACATGGGTTGGCAGAAGTACCTCGACGCCCGCGCCACCGACGAGCAACGCCGTCGCCGTGAACGTGCCAACGCCGAGAAGAAGGCCTCGGCGTTGCGCACCCAGGCCGCCAAGATGGGCGCAAAAGCCACCAAAGCCGTTGCGGCACAGAATATGTTGCGCCGCGCCGAGCGAATGATGTCGGAACTCGATGCCGAGCGGGTGGCCGACAAGGTCGCCAAGATCCGGTTCCCGACGCCGGCACCCTGCGGGAAAACCCCACTGATGGCCAGCGGACTCACCAAGAACTACGGGTCGCTGGAGGTGTTCACCGGCGTCGACCTGGCGATCGACCGCGGATCGCGGGTGGTCATTCTCGGTCTCAACGGTGCCGGCAAGACAACCCTGTTGCGCGTCCTCGCCGGGGCCGAAAAACCCGATGCCGGGCAACTCGAACCCGGGCATGGCTGCAGGATCGGCTACTTCGCGCAGGAGCACGACACCCTGGACTCAGGCGCGACGGTGTGGGAGAACATCCGCCACGCCGCCCCGGACACCGGCGAGCAGGAGTTGCGGAGCCTGCTGGGAGCCTTCATGTTCACCGGACCGCAGCTCGACCAACCCGCCGGAACGCTGTCCGGCGGCGAGAAGACCCGACTGGCGCTCGCCGGACTGGTGGCCTCGACGGCTAACGTGCTGCTCCTCGACGAGCCCACCAACAACCTTGACCCGGCATCCCGGGCGCAGGTGCTCGACGCGCTGCGCAGCTATCTCGGCGCGGTGGTGCTGGTGACCCACGACCCGGGAGCGGCCGAGGCGCTCGAACCCCAGCGCGTCGTCCTGCTACCCGACGGCACCGAGGACCACTGGTCCGACGACTACGCCAGCCTTATCGAACTGGCCTGAACGCGGTTCACCGACGGGTGAACGGAACCCAGTACGGGACCTTCCGCGCGTAGTCGTCGAACTGTTGGCCGTAGATCCGCCGGTACCGGCGTTCCTTGAACCGCGGGGCCACGACGCAGTAGGCCGTGAGCGCCACAGCCACGACGAGTTGGTCAGGGGTCCAGGTCGGCACCGTCCACAGGGTCAGGGCGAAGGAGACGTAGATGGGCTGGCGAACCAGCCGGAAGAGCCCCGTCTGCGGCATCCCGGGATAGCGAGGCGGCCGACCCTTGTACAACGCCGTCCACCCGAGGCTGCCGGTCTGCAACGCGAGCCCGGCGGAGTACATCGACCAGCCCAACAACAACCAGGCCGCCGCGTACAGCAACGCGAGTAACACCAGCGCGGTGCCCTGGGCCTGCCACCAGACGGTGCCGCTGGGCGTCCACAGCGCGAACAGTGCCAGCACTTGCAGTGCGGCGATGGTTGCGTAGGTCGTGGTCGACAGCGTCGAGCCGGTGCTTCCCGGTGCCAGCCGACCCAGAATCCGCCGGCCGCGTGTCGTCAGCAGTGCCGAGTGCAGCAGCGGAAACTGGGCGATCAGTGCGGCGTTGGCGAGCCAGCTCCAAGGCGTCGGCACCGCGCCCAATGACCGGCTCATGCCGAAGAACATCGCGACCATCATGGAGCCCACGCCGAGCGCGAAGCACACGTGACAGATCAGGCCGTAGCTGAGGGCTACGACGGTTCGGTGTTCCGGTTCGGTGCGTTGAGAGTTGATGATGACGCAAGTGTGGCATCACCGGGGGTCGGCTTTGCAATTCGCGGGCGCATCGTAAGGATGAGGTCATGAGTCTGCGTCGACGACTGCCCATGCTGCGCTGGTCGATGATCAGGGCGGCTGTCGGTAACCGCAACTTCTCGACGACGGGACAACTCGGCGACGGCAGGGAGGCGGCTGCCGCGGACTTCGTGGTGGCCCATGCCCGCCCGGGTGACGCCGCCGACGCGCTGGCCAAGCTCGACGAGTTTTCCTACCGTAAATCGTTTCTGGTCAGCATCGGTGACGAGAAGGGCCACCTGCTCGATGCGGCCGTGGGACGAGCCGATCCACGGTTGGCCGTGGAGCTGGGTACTTACTGCGGTTACGGCGCACTGCGCATCGCCGTGGCGGCGCCGGCTGCGACAGTTGTTTCCGTCGAACTATCGGAGGCCAATGCTGCAGTTGCGAAACGGATTTGGGAGCATGCTGGCGTCGGGAAACGGGTCAGCTGTGTCGTAGGCACGATCGGGGACGGCGGCCGGACTCTTGACCGGCTGCAGAACGAGCACGGATGTTTCGCAGGCGCGGTTGACCTTCTTTTCATCGACCACGACAAGAACGCCTACCTCGCCGACTTGCAGAGCATCGTCGGCCGTGGCTGGCTGCACCCGGGTTCGATCGTGGTGGCGGACAACGTCGGCATCCCGGGGGCCCCGAAATACCGGCGCTATATGCGCGAGCAGCAGGACCGCCTGTGGCGCACTGAGGAACACCGCACCCACGTCGAGTACCAGACGCTGCTGCCGGATCTGGTGCTGGAGTCGGAATACCTGGGTCCGGTTCGACCGGGCTAGGGCGCGCCTGCCTTCAGCATGTTGCGCAGCACGTACTGCAGAATGCCGCCGTTGCGGTAGTAGTCCGCCTCGCCGGGGGTGTCGATGCGCACCACGGCGTCGAACTCCACCTTCGAGCCGTCGGCCTTGGTGGCCGCGACGTGCACCGTCTTCGGGGTCTTGCCCCCGCTTGTCCCGTCGCTTCGCTCGCCCTGATCGTTGAGGTCCTCGATACCGGTGATGTCGAACACCTCGGTGCCGTCCAGCTTCAGCGACGCCGCCGACTCGCCCGCCGGGAACTGCAGCGGGATGACGCCCATGCCGATCAGGTTCGAGCGGTGGATGCGTTCGAACGATTCGGTGATCACCGCCCGTACGCCGAGCAGACTGGTGCCCTTGGCCGCCCAGTCGCGCGACGAGCCGGAGCCGTACTCCTTACCGCCCAGGACTACCAGCGGAATGTTCTGCGCCGCATAGTTCTGCGCGGCGTCGTAGATGAACGCCTGCGGGC
>JBAXUD010000451.1:0-3096 GCA_037129875.1 Mycobacteriaceae bacterium | reverse complement strand
TTTGGCGCGCTTGGCAAGCTCCGCGATCCAGGCCCAAGCCGATTCGGCCGTCACGACCGGTTTAGTCTTCGCAGCGTCTCGCAGCCGCTCCAATCGCGCCTCCACCCCGCCAGTCGCGGTCCCCGGGTCACTCGTCATTAACTTCCTCCAGCCATAGACATGCTCGCAACAGTAATCGCCGCGCGTGCTGCCATTACACGGCCAGGGTCACGAAACGGCAAGGGATACAGCGCCTTACGGACGAGTAATGTCGTGCATGACATCACTGGTCAGTCCGGCACATCACCGACTGTAATCCCCGACAACAGCAGTGTCTCCAGTTTGTCGAGTTTGACGATCGCGCCAATTCGAGCGGAAGGTTGCCATCATGACGACTGAACAGGCGACTGTATTCACCGCTCGTCGGGTGATCACGATGGATCCGAACTTTCCCGATGCGACGGCTGTCGCGGTCTCCGGCGACCGAGTCGTGGCCGTCGGCGACGTGGCTGAATTGGTGCACACGGGGAACCTGGACGAAAGGTTCGCCGATACGGTGATCTGTGCCGGTCTCATCGACCAGCACCTGCACCCACTTCTGGGCGCGACCACCCTGATGACCGAGGTCATCGCCGTCGAGGACTGGGTGCTGCCGGACAAGATGTTTCCGGCGGCGCTCTCACCCGAGGAGTACCGGCGGCGCCTCACCGCGGCCGAGCAGGCGCTGACCGACCCCGACGAGTGGCTGTTCTCCTGGGGCTACCACAAGCTCTGGCACGGGCCGCTGGACCGGGCCACCCTGGATGCGGTGAGCACGACCCGGCCGGTGGTGGTGTGGCAGCGCTCGTGTCACGAGTTCTTCCTCAACACCGCCGCTATCGAGAAACTCGGGCTGACCGCAGACCAGATGACCGGCCACGGACCGGCCAGCGCCATGGTGGACTTCGAGGCCGGGCACTGGTGGGAGTCCGGGACCAACCTGCTGCTGCCCGGGCTCTCCCCCATGTTGATGTCGCCGCAGCGACTGGCCGCCGGTCTGCGCCAGATGGTCGGCTACCTGCACGCCAACGGCGTCACGGCGATCAACGAGCCGGGCATCATGTGGGCGGTCGAACCGTGGGAGCTCTATCAACAGATTCTGGGAGCCGACGAGACTCCCTTCGGCTCAACCTTTCTCGTCGATGCCCGCAGCCAGGCCGACGCCGGGATGGACCCGTCCGACGCGGTAGCCGACGCTGCCGCCCAGGTGGCCAGGGCGTCAACCGGAAAGGTGCGGCTGCTGCCGAAGCAGGTGAAGCTGTTCGCCGACGGGGCGATCATCAGCCAACTGATGCAAATGCGCGCGCCGTATCTCGACGACTCGGGTCATCCTGACCTCTGCCACCACGGCGAGTGGATGATGCAGCCGGACACCTTCCGCGCGTTCGCCCGGGCCTACTGGATCGCTGACTGGCAGTTGCACATTCACGTCAACGGCGACGCCGGCCTCGATCTGGTGCTCGATACCGTCGAAGCCTGTATGGCCGAACACCCGCGCAGTGACCACCGCACGGTCATCGTGCATTTCGCCAATTCGACCGAACAGCAGATCGACCGCATCGCGCGCCTGGGATGCATCGTCTCGGCCAACCCGTACTACCCGGTCGGCTTCGCCGAGCAGTACAGCCGCCACGGTTTGGGGCCCGAGCGCGCCGACACCATGGTGCGGGCGGCCTCGGTTCTTCGCCGCGGCATCCCGCTGTCGCTGCACTCCGATCTGCCAATGGGCCCGGCCGCGCCGCTGGCGCTGGCGTCGTTCGCAGTCAACCGCCGTACCCCCGGCGGCCGGGTGGCCGGGCCCGAGCAGCGGATCGGCGTGCACGACGCACTGCGGGCGGTCACCATCGAGGCTGCCTTCTCATGGCGATGCGAAGACGAGTTGGGCAGCATCAGCCCCGGCAAGAAAGCGACCTTCACGGTGCTGGCTGAGGATCCGTATCTGGTGGAACCCGAGCGGCTCGATCAGATCGAGATTCTGGGGACCGTCTTCGAGGGCCGCTGGCTTCCGGCGCCGACGGCGTGCGGCGGTTAGGAGTACTTGATGGCCAAGGCGGTGCCGATGATGCCCACTAGCCAGATGCCCGTGATGAACAGCGTGAGCCGGTCGAGGTTCTTCTCGACCACGGTGGATCCGGACAGGCTGGACTGCACACCGCCGCCGAACAGCGTGGACAAGCCGCCGCCCTTGGCGCGGTGCAGCAACACCAACAGGATCACCAGGAGGCTGGTGACCACCAGCAGGATCTGCAGGCCGAGAATCATGCCGGTCAGCCTACCTGGCGGGACAGGAAATAATGGCGTCGGGTCAGGGCAGCGGGCCGCCGGCGGCGATAGCCGACAAGATGGCGAACTGCTCGCCGTCCAGTGAAGCGCCGCCGACCAGACCGCCGTCGACATCCGGCTGGGCGATGAGCTCGGCCGCGTTCTTGGCGGTCATCGACCCGCCGTAGAGCACTCGGATGCCTTCGGCGACCTGCGGGGACGTCAGCGCGGCCAGTTCGGCGCGGATGGCCGCGCACACCTCCTGGGCATCGGCGGCGCTGGCCACCCGGCCGGTGCCGATGGCCCAGACCGGCTCGTAGGCGATCACCACGCCGGCCAGTTGCTCGGCGCTCAGGCCGGCCAGCGATCCGCGCAACTGGGCGACGTTGTACTCGACGTGGTTTCCGGCCTCCCGGACGTCGAGGTGTTCGCCGATACACACGATCGGGGTCAGTCCATGGCGGAACGCCGCTGCCGCCTTCGCGGCCACCAGGGCGTCGTCCTCGTTGTGGTAGGTGCGTCGCTCGGAGTGACCCACGACGGCGAACGTGCAACCCAGCTTGGCCAGAAACGCCCCGCTGATCTCCCCGGTGTAGGCCCCGGAGTCGTGCTGCGACAGATCCTGCGCGCCGTAGGTGAGCCGAAGTTTGTCACCGTCGACCAGGGTCTGCACACTGCGCAGATCGGTGAACGGCGGGATGACGGTCACGTCGACCTTGTCGAAGTACTTCTCCGGCAGCGAGAAGGCGATCTTCTGCACGAGGGCGATGGCCTCGAAGTGGTTGAGGTTCATCTTCCAGTTGCCGGCGATCAGCG
>JBAXUD010000450.1:0-3122 GCA_037129875.1 Mycobacteriaceae bacterium | reverse complement strand
AGAACGCGACGGGCCCGGAGACCGGGAAGCTGTGCTCGCAGTACCTCGGCCCCGCCCTTCGACTGATCAACTTCAATTACCTGCCGCTGCCGACCAACGTCTATCTGGGCAAGTCGCCCAGTCCGTGGAACCTGATCTACTCCGAACCGCGGCTCGCGCCGGGCGGGGACGGCACGGGGCCGACGGTCGAGATGCCGCCGGAGATCTCGGCCTACACCGGCCTCAACGGCGACGTGCCGCCGCCGCCCGGTTGGGGACCGACCCCCGCTCAACCCGGCACGGGCACTCCACCCGGACCGCGTGGGGTCTACGCGCCCAATGGGCTGCCTGCCGACCCTCAGCCCGCGCTGTACCCCGGTGCCCCGATTCCGCCGGGCGTGCCGCACGGTCCGGCTCCCGGCCCCTCCGGTTCCGCGACCCTGCCGGGGATGCTGTTGCCGGCCGAGGCGGCCGCGCAGGCTGCACCCACCGCGGTGCCGCCTCCGATGCCGCCGCCGGTGCCGCTGACTCAGGGAGTGGGAGCGCCGCCGTCATGATGATCCGGTTGCGCCGCCTGGTGACGATGGCGGCATGTGTGGCGGTAAGCGCCAGTGGCTGCGCGTTCGGTGGCTTGAACTCGCTACCGCTGCCCGGAGCGGTCGGTCGCGGTCCCAGCGCAGACACCTACCGCGTCGAGGTGGCCAATGTCGCCACACTGGAACCGAATTCGCCGGTGTTGGTCGGCGATGTGGTCGTCGGCAGCGTCAACGCCATGCGGGTGCGCGACTGGCACGCCGAGGTCGAGATCTCGGTGAAACCGGATGTGGACATCCCCGCCAATGCGGTGGCGACGGTCGGTCAGACCAGCCTGCTCGGGTCGATGCACCTGGCGCTCAACCCTCCGCTGGGTCAGGCGCCCAGTGGCCGGCTGGTCCCCGGCGCCACCCTGGGTCTGGCGAAGACGTCGACCTACCCGTCCACCGAACAGACGCTGTCGGCGTTGTCGGTGGTCATCAACGGCGGGGGAGTGGGCCAGATCGGCGACATCGTCAATGAACTCAACCGCGCACTGGGCGGCCGCGAACCGCAGATCCGGGATCTGCTGACACGGCTCAACGACTTCGTCGGGGTGTTGGCCACCCAGCGCGATGCCATCAACGCGACGGTGGTGTCGCTCAACCGGGTGGCGGGAACCTTCGCCGGCCAGCGTGATGTGCTGACCCGGGCCCTGGATCGCATCCCGCCGGCGCTGGATGTGCTCGTGGCCGAACGGCCCAAGCTCACCACAGCGTTGGACAAGCTCGGCACGTTCAGCGCGGTGGCGACGGGAGTGGTCAATGACACCCAGGCCGATCTCGTCCGCGATCTCCGCAATCTGGAGCCGACTTTGAGGTCGCTGGCCGACGTGGGACCGCAACTGGACCAGGCGCTGTCGTACTTCACCGCCTTCCCATACGGGCAGGCAACCATCGACCGCGCCATCCGGGGTGACTACCTCAATCAGTTCATCATCTTCGACTTCACCGTGCCCCGGCTGAAGAGGACCACGCTGCTGGGCACCCGGTGGGGCCAGGAAGGCGCCAAACTCGTTCCGGCGCCGGGAGATCCGTGGTACGCCACCTACACCTATGATCCGCTCAACGCCCCGTTTAGCCCGCCGCCGGCCGCGGTTGCGGCGGCGACCGACGAGGCGGACCCGGACGCCGAGCTAGTTGGGGCGCAACCCGCCGCGGCACCATCGGCCGTCCCGGCGGCGCAGCCCCCGCCGGCCGTGGGGCCCGCGCCGGTTACCGGTCCGCCGTCGCCCGATCTGCAACTCGCCCCTATCGATGGAGGCGGTAACTGATGCTGACCCGGTTCGTGCGCATCCAGCTCATCATCTTCACCATCGCCTCGATCGTCGGGATCATCGCGATGGTCATGGTCTACATGCAGTTGCCGACGCTGCTCGGAATCGGCCGGATAGCGGTCAAGCTGGAGTTGCCGAGAACCGGTGGGCTCTATGAGTTCTCGAATGTGACCTACCGGGGTGTCCAGATCGGCCGGGTCACCGACGTCCGGGCCACCCGGGACGGCGCCGTGGCCACCCTGACGCTGGCCAGTTCGCCGAAGATCCCGGCAGACCTGCAGGCCAGCGTTCTGAGCGTGTCAGCGGTCGGGGAGCAGTACGTCGACCTGTTGCCCAGGACCGACGACGGGCCCTACCTGCACAACGGCTCGGTGATCTCGGCGACCAACGCGACCGTCCCGCAGCAGGTCGGACCGATGCTCGACCAGGTGAGCGCACTACTGGAGAGCATCCCGAAGGAGAAGCTGCGCCGGCTGCTCGACGAATCATTCAAGGGTCTCAACGGATCCGGGGACGACCTGGCGGCCCTGCTGGATTCGTCGTCGGTGGTGGCCCGTGACTTCAACGGTGTCGCCGACCGGGCGCGGACACTGGTCGACGACGCCAGGCCGTTGCTGGACGGCCAGGCGGCATCTGCGGCCGCGCTGCGAACCTGGGCCCGCAGCCTGGCCGGAGTCACCGATCAGCTCAGCACCAACGACCCGCAGCTCCGCGGGGTGCTGCAGAACGGTCCCGGCGCCCTCAATGAGGTCACCCAACTACTCACCGCGGTGAAGCCGACGCTGCCGGTGCTGCTGGCGAATCTCACCACGGTGAGCCGGATCGCGGTGACCTACCACGCCTCAATCGAGCAGTTGCTGGTCCTGCTGCCGCCTTACGTCGGTTCGGTGCAGGCCGTCGGCCTGCCGCGCAACAACCCCACCGGCTTCACCCAGGGCGACTTCACCCTCACCATCGGCGACCCCCCGGCCTGCACGGTGGGCTTCCTGCCACCGTCGTCGTGGCGTTCGCCGTCGGACCTGTCCGATGCCGATACTCCCGACGGGCTGTACTGCAAGCTGCCGCAGGACTCGCCGATCGCCGTGCGCGGCGCCCGCAACTACCCCTGCATGGGCCAGCCCGGCAAGCGCGCACCGACCGTGGAGATCTGCGAGAGCGACCGGAACTACGAGCCGTTGGCCATGCGCCAGCATGCCACCGGCCCCTATCCGCTCGACCCCAACCTGATCGCGCAGGGCGTCCCGCCGGATGACCGGGTGACGTTCAACGACCACATCTATGGTCCGTTGGAAGG
>JBAXUD010000045.1:0-13293 GCA_037129875.1 Mycobacteriaceae bacterium | reverse complement strand
CGGGACGGCAAGCTCTGGATGCGGTCCCTGGGAACGCTCAAGCAGGTCGACGTGGTGCTGCGCCGGGTCGACGCCGAATACACCGATCCGCTCGATCTGCGCCCGGACTCACGCCTGGGAGTGGCCGGTCTGGTGGAGGCCCAACGCCGCGGCTCGGTGAGCGTGGTCAACAGCATGGCCAGCGGGATACTGGAAAGCCCTGGGCTGCAACGGTTCCTGCCGGAGCTGTCGCAGTTGCTCCTCGGTGAGGAGCCGCTGCTGGGTTCTCCGGCGTCATATTGGGCCGGTATCGACAAGGAGCGTTCACACATCCTCGGCCGGCTCTCGGCACTGCTGATCAGATCGACCGTCGATGCTCGCACATTCGTGGGGCCGACGCTGTCGGCCGAGCAACGCCGGGAGTTGACTGACCGGATCAACGCCGTGCCCTCGCAGTGGGTCGCGCAGGAACTGCCGCAGTTCTCCACCGCGCCCACCGACCACTATCCCGGCGGGCTGTCGGCGGCCGCCGTCGGGATGCGGCTCTTCACCGTGGCGCAGCGCAGCGGGTACGCGCCCATGGTCGGCGGACTTGGCTATGTCCTGGTCGCCGGACCCGGTGCGTTCAGGCTGAAAACGGCTGCCGCAAAAGATATCTGGGTGCGGCCGCCTACCCGAAGTGCGGCCGAGCACACAGTCACCGTTCCTTCGGTCAAGCTGCCCAGCGGTACGCAGTTCATCAGCTCGCCGCGCGTGCTGTCCGACCTTTTCTGGATCGGCCGCTACGCTGAGCGCACCGAGGACGTCGCACGGCTGCTGATGGTCACCCGGGAGCGTTACCACGAATTCCGCAACCGCCGGGAAGCCGACGGTAGCGAATGCCTGCCGGCGCTGCTCGACGCACTTGAACACGTCGCGGGCAACCAGGCTCCCGGCCGGCGATCACCCGACGACGCGGTAGCCGCGGCGCCGCAGACCTTCTGGTCGCTGACCGCCGACCGGCTCTGCACCGGGTCGCTGGCTCAGTCGGTGGAGGGATTGGGTCTGGCTGCCCGCGCGGTGCGCGATCAGATGTCCAACGACACCTGGATGGTGCTCGGCGCGGTGGAGCGAACGCTCGGACGCAGCGCTGACTCGCCGGTCACCGGGGCCCCCGGCGACGACACCGCACTGGCCGAAGCCCAGCAGCGGACCCTGGCCGGAATGCTCGCCCTCTCGGGGATGGCCGCCGAGTCGATGGTGCAGGACGCCGGCTGGACCATGATGGACATCGGCAAGCGGATCGAGCGTGGCCTGGCCTTGACCGCGTTGCTGCGGTCGACCCTGACCCGCCGGCGAAGTCCCGGCGCGGAACAGACCATCACCGATTCGGTCCTGGTGGCCTGTGAGTCCTCGGTGATCTACCGGCGCCGCAATCTCGGCCAGGCCAGTATCGCCGCGCTCGCCGAACTGCTGCTCTTCGACGGCGGCAACCCGAGGTCGTTGGTCTATCAGCTCGACCGGTTGCGCTCCGACCTGCGTGCGCTGCCGGGCGCGTCGGGATCGTCGCGACCCGAGCGCCTCGTTGAGGAGATCAGCAAGCGGCTGCGGCGGCTGGATCCAGAGGAACTCGAGCACGCCGACGACGCCGGCCGCCGCACCGACCTCGACGCGTTGCTGAGCGGCATGTATACCGCTCTGCGGGAACTCTCCGACGTCATCACGAGCACCCAGCTGTCGCTGCCGGGCGACATGCAGCCGTTGTGGGGTCCCGATCAGCGGCGGGAGTTGCCGTGACCCGCCGTTACCGGATCAGCCATCGCACCGAGTACCGGTACTCCGATGTGGTGACGAGTTCCTATGGCCGGGGATACCTGACACCGCGCGAGGGCGCCCGCCAGCGGTGCATCTCCTTCGATCTCAGTATCGACCCGTTGCCGGCCGACCGGTCCACCAGCCGGGACTTCTACGGCAACATCAGCTCCTACTTCCACGTCACGGAGCGGCACCGGGTTCTATCGGTGGTCGGCGACTCGGTCGTCGAGGTGGATCCGCCGCCGCCGGAGGAGTACGGCGCCGGTGCTGCCCTGCGGCCATGGGAGCAGGCCCGGCCGCAGGCTCTTTCCGGTGTGCTGGCAAGCGAATTCAGCCTGGATCTTCGGCCGCCGGAAATCACCGCTGCGGTGCGGGATTACGCCGCAGCGAGTTTCGCACCGGGCCGCCCGCTGGTCGAGGTGCTGCGAGATCTGAACGCACGGATTTTCTCCGACTTCACCTACAAGTCCGGGTCCACAACGGTTTCCACCCAGGTGGCACAGGTTTTGCACGCCCGGGAGGGGGTGTGCCAGGACTTCGCCCGGCTGGCGATCGCCTGCCTGCGCGCCAATGGGCTTGCGGCCAGTTACGTGTCGGGATACCTGGCGACCGACCCACCGCCCGGGAAGGAGCGGATGTTCGGCGTGGACGCGACGCATGCCTGGACCGCGGTATGGAGCGGCGATGGCTGGCTGGGCCTCGACCCCACCAACGACCAGTTCGTGGATGAGCGCTACATCACCGTGGGTTGGGGACGCGACTATGCCGACATACCGCCGCTGCGTGGAATCATCTACACCGATTCCGAATCCAGCGTGATCGACGTGTCGGTGGACGTGGAGCCGTTCGATGCGTGACTTCCTGTGCCCCAACTGCGGTCAGCACCTCTCCTTCGAGAACTCGGTCTGCCTGTCCTGTGGCAGCGCCGTGGGATTCTCGCTCGACGAGATGGCCTTCCTGGTCATCGCATCCGACGGAAGAGGCGCCCGCAGTGGTGCTGTCGATGCGAACGCCTATCAACTTTGCGCGAATCTGCATCTGGCCGAATGTAATTGGCTGGTTGAAGTCCATCCCTTCCGGCAGTTGTGTGTGTCGTGTGCCCTGACCCGTACCCGGCCCCGCGATGACGATGTTGCCGCGCTGGCTGCCTTCGCCGGCGCTGAGCGCGCCAAGCGCAGGCTGGTCGCGGAACTGTACGAGTTGAAGCTGCCCGTGGTCGGGCGAGACCGCTATCCGTATTACGGACTCGCCTTCGATCTGTTGTCCAGTGCCGGTCATCGGGTGGTCACCGGCCACGACAACGGAATCATCACGGTCGACCTCGCCGAAGGCGACGACGTGCACCGCGAGCAGATGCGGGTGAACATGGACGAGCCGTACCGGACGCTGCTGGGGCACTTCCGGCACGAGATCGGCCATTACTACTACTTTCGCCTGGTCGAGCAGCGCCAGGACTATCTGGCCGCGTTCAACAGGCTGTTCGGCGATCCGGACGCCGACTACCAGGCGGCGATCGACCGGCACTACCAGCAGGGGCCGCCCGCCGGCTGGGATGAGAGTTACGTATCCGCCTATGCCACAATGCATCCCGCTGAGGACTGGGCCGAGACCTTCGCGCATTATCTGCACATCCGCAGTACGCTCGACACCGCCGCGGCCTACGGTTTGGCTCCGGCAACCGCCACCTATCAGCGTAAAGTGCTCGGCCCCAGTGCCTTTGACACCATTATCGAGATGTGGCTGCCGCTGGCCTGGTCTCTGAACATGGTCAACCGCTCGATGGGCAAGCCGGATCTGTACCCGTTCGTCTTGCCGGGCGCCGTTCTGGAGAAGATGCGCCTCGTCCACGAACTCCTCGACGCGACCGCGACGCCGCCGGCTGGCGGCTGAGCCCGCTCAGTGCTTACCGGGCGTGAAGCTCATCGGCGTCCGGGTGACGTTGATCTTCGGGCCGGCCGGACTATGACTGGCAGTCGGCGAGGGTGGCGGGGCGACCGCGGGCTCGGCCGGTTGCTCCGGCTCGGCAGGCGCGAGGGATTCCTCGCTGCCGGCGGCCGACGACTCCGCACTCGGCGATGAGGACGGCGGGGTGGACGATGCCGGCTCGGACGGCGGGCGGGGGCTGCTGGGCGCGCTCGGGGTGTTGGGCGTCGTCCTGGTGCTCAGCTGAGGTGCGGTGGGAATCTCGCCGGATTGCCTACCGGTGATCAGCAGCACCGTCGCCACCACCAGAGCGGCCGCTGCCACGGCGATGAGCCCGAAGAGCAGTCGGGGGTTGCGGGACCAGGGTGCGGCCGGGGGCTGTGCCTGGTCGACGGGGTAGGTATCCCAGTCATCCATCGGATAGCTGTTCCAGTCAGCGCCGTCAGGGGCGTCTTCCGCCAGCTGGAGATCGAGAGGTCCTCATCGGCAAGGGCCTCAGAATCGTTCATAGACGACGATGTTAATTGCCGGATTCGTGCGCATCCAAACGCGCCGCCGGTTTTCCTGTCAACTTGCTGTACGTCCAGTGCGGGTTTTCTGTCAATATGACTGCAGCGCAACTTGATTGGGCGCCTCAGCGTAGAACACCGTTAGAGTCGAATCCATGCTGAAGATCAATCGGACCCTCGTCGCCTCGGCCTCGATCGCATTGGCATGCATGGGCGGTGCGGCCGTCGCGACAAGCGCCGTAGCGGCGGCAAGCGGCAACGTCACGGCAACCGGCGGTGACGGCACGGCTGTCGACGCGGACGGAACCCAGGGCGCCTTCACGAACTCAGTTCAGGGCACCGCCGACGATGACGGCTACCAGGACGCGCTGATGACGACTGCTGAAGAGGCTAAACCGCAGGATAAGGCCACTCCGAAGTAAGCGATGCTGCGGTGCTGCCACTGTAGGGCGATGCCTCGGATTCGCCAGGCTGCCCATGGCGACCCGGGCGCATTCCCCACAGCAGCAGCAACACGATCAGCAGCAGGGCCGCGGCGGCGGCGATTGCCCAACCGCGCCAGTTCCGGTCGCGCGGCGGCGGAGTGCCGGGTTGCATGCGGGCGATCATACCCAAGCGAAGTCAGTCCTTGCGGCGCCGCACACGGAGGAAGATGAACCCGACGAACAACAGCACGGGGGTCGGGGATCCGCTCACGGTGTAGCCGATGTCTTTGAGGATGCCGAGTTCGACCGGGCTGACGTCCCTGATGGAAGGACCGGTGCTGACGACGGCCCTCATCAGATAGTTGGCCCGCGTGTGCGATAGCGAACTGCCCGACTCCCAGGGGTTCGGCGTGTAGAGGGCGATGAGTCCCTGGTTTTCGGCCACAGCGTTCGGTCCGCCGAAGAACAGCCCGCCCTTGCCGCCGGTCAGATTCGAGTTGTAGGCGGTGTTCCAGGTGAAGTTGTCGCTATTGATGGCGTGCGTGCCGTCCTGATTCACGACATAGCTGTCGAACACCGTCCACACCGTGCCGGTGTTGGATCCGGCTTTGTCGATGTTGGATAAGAACCCGAACGTGTGCAGCAATTCATGCATGGCGATCGACTCGAAGTCGTACTGACTGCTCGACACCGTGCTGCCGAACGCCCATGCCGGCCCGAAATTCCAGTCGATGGTGCCATCGGCGGCTGAGCCGTTCGCATCGCTTCCGGAGAGAATCTTGTTCTGCACCACCGTCTGCAGGAAGCCGGCGTCGCCGTTGACGAAATCGCTTCCGGCAGAGGCCAAGGTGGACGAGAACGGCGACTTGGTGCCAGTGACGTCAAAGGTGACGGTCACCGGCGAGGTGACGACAAGGTATGACGACAACCGGTTCGCCGCGGTCTCCAGAGCGCTGCGGGCAGCGCCGGACCAGTACTGCGACCCGGAGCCGTAGATGAACTGGAACCGCAGCAGGGCAGTGATTGCGCCCTGGCTCACCGCAACACTGGCCGCGGTGCTGGCCGGTCGGGACAGATCGAGAATGTTGAAGTGGCGTCCGGCGTCGGTGACGTCAACCACGAAATTGTCGGTCCCGGCGAAGCCGGTACCCGGTGTGTAGGTGTAGCTGCCGTCGGCATTGACCACTGCATTGCCGTGCAGTGGGTTGCCGGTGATCTTGTAGCTGAGCGGATCGCCCTCCAGGTCGATCGCCCCGATGGTTCCGGTGATCGGACCGTCGCTCTGCCCGGTCAGCTGGACCGGGGCGGTGGTGGGAGCCTGGTTGAAGAACGTGCGGCGAACCAGCAGCGCCGTACCTTCGCCGAAGAGCGTGCGAATAGGCGCCAGCAGTTTGTCGATCAGGGCCGCCGAAGACGCGTTGGCGCCGGCCGACGCCGTGACGGCGGCGAGTGCACTCGGGGGCGCAGGGGAGACCGCTGCGGCGACGGAGGCGGCAATCACCGGGGCATTGGCAGTCACGGTGCTCACGGCCGCCGGCGTGATGACCGCCCGGGCCGGAACGGGGGTGTCCAATGCCGGGGCGGTCGCGGCGGCGATCGGTTTCGGCGCTTCGGCGACGAACGTCGAGGGCGGCTGCTGTGCAGCAGGGGCGCTGTCCGGGGCCGGACGGTTTCGCAGAATACCGGCCGGCGGGCTCGCCTCGGTGACGTGGGCCGGGGCGAGCGACCGTCGCGCGGCAGCGGCACGAGGCGGCGATGACGAGCTGCGATCCGCACCGCCGCGCGCCCCGGACGTGCCGCCACGAATCGCGTGGCCGCCGCTCGGAGTCGAGGCCGACGTGTCGGAGGCGGAGGCGCCGTCGGCCCCGTCCGCCGTCGCGATTGCCATCGACTGAGGTACGGCCAGCGAAACGCCGGCAGCCAATGCCGCCGCCCCAACCGTCGCAGCAAATTTGACCTTCGACATCCCGGCACCCCCGTTTTCGCGATTGCCGAGGTCAGCTGTGATGGGAATCAATCGGCGTCGGCTCAGTAAGAATCTATCGGCGCGGCAAACAGACCGTCAACTACGGCGGCGCCGTGACGAGGCGCGCCGTCCAAAGCGCGTCGTCTCGCAGCAATCCTGCGTAGATTCCGTCGCGTCGGGCGGCCGGAAATGAAGGGGTGTCGGAGTGAAGAGCGAGAATATCAATCACGCGTTCCTCGACGGAGTGCTCGACGGCAGCCGCGAGGACGTCTACTACCACTTCGGAATGGCATCCTCAGACCCGGTGCTTAACAAGCTTCGCGACGTCAGGGCGGTCATCATGGCCGGATCGGGCGGCCGGATCAAGGAATTCGTACTGCGCTGGAGCGAACTCAACGGCGGATCGGAGATCGTCGTCTTCCCCAAGGAAGACCGCTTCGTCACCCGCTACACCGCCGGCGTCCTGTTCGCATCCCACGGCATGGGCATGCCGAGTGCCTCGATCGCATTGCAGGAGCTCATGCGCCTGGTGTTCTTCCTCAAGCGCGGAGATCTCGGGGCCATGGACGAGGTGTTCTGGTGCCGGGTCGGTACCAGCGGCGGGGTAGGGCTCCCCGGCGGCACGGTGGTCGTCACCTCCGAAGGCCTGATGGCCGACTTGCGGCCCTATCGGCTGCTCAACGGCGGTACCGGTGAGTACTGGTTTGACGGGCACTTCCCGGCCGCCACCTATGACGCGATCATCGAGGCGAACGAGAACACCGACTTCGAGATCGTCTCGGGCAAGACCGTGGCCGGCAACGAATTCTTCCTCGAGCAGTTCCGACTCGACGGCGCGGTGTGCCTGGAGACACCGGAGACCAAGATGAGCTGGCTGCGCTGGCTGCACGACAACGGCGTCGCCAACATCGAGATGGAAGGCGCGATGATCGCCGGCTATCTCAATCACTGGGGCTTCTCGAAGTTCGCCATGATCTGCTGCACGCTGCTCAACCGGCTCGAGGGCGACCAGGTCACCGCGAGCCCGGAGCAGCTCCACAAATTCAGCGAGGACTCCGGCGTCGCACTGTTCAACTACCTCGCCGCCAGCCTGCTCGGCGCCTGACAGATCGGAGGACAGATCCAATGAACACCTATGTGGCCGACTACTCTGGCCTCTTCAACCGTGCAAATGAGGCGGTGACCGCCGCGCTCGGCCCGATCCCCGACGGCGTCGAGGCTGTCCCGGCGCTGCGGACCTCGGACACTCTCGCCGGCAGGATCGACCACACCCTGCTCAAGCCTGACGCCACCCTGGCGGCGATCGAGACGCTGTGCGCCGAGGCGCTCGACCACAGGTTCGCGTCCGTGTGCGTGAACACCCGATGGGTGCCGACGGCAGCCGAACGGCTGGCGGGGTCGACGGTCATGGTCTGCACCGTGGTCGGTTTCCCGCTCGGGGCGATGACCCGGCTGGCCAAGGCGGAGGAGGCCCGGATCACGGTGGCCGAGGGCGCCGACGAGGTCGACATGGTTCTCGATATCGGCGGTCTACGCTCGGGTGACCTTGCCGCCGTGTACGACGACATTCTCGGCGTGGTCGCCGCGGCCCGTCCGGCCCCGGTGAAGGTGATTCTGGAGACCAGCCTGCTCGATGACGACCATAAGGCCATCGCGTGCCTGATCACCGCGCGGACCGGGGCGGCGTACGTCAAGACCTCCACCGGTTTCGGAGGTGGCGGCGCCAACGCCCATGACATTGCTCTGATGCGCGCGATGGTGGGAGAGGCGTTGGGAGTCAAGGCATCCGGTGCGGTGCGGACCCGTGCGGATGCACGGGCCATGCTCAAGGCCGGCGCCGACCGCATCGGGGCGTCGTCCTCGGTGGCGATCGTCACCGGCGGCACCGGTGAAGAGGGCGGATACTGAGCATGGCCGACGGCGCAGTCGCCGGTGAGCGCCTGTTGCAGACGGCGCGGGCCTGGCTGGCTGACGATCCTGACCCGGCCACAGCTGCGGAGCTGTCGGCGTTGATATCCAAAACCGATGCCGGCGACGCCGATGCCGCCGCCGAACTCGCCGACGCCTTCGACGGCACACTGCAATTCGGCACCGCCGGCCTGCGGGGCCGGCTCGGGCCGGGCAGCAACCGGATGAACCGGATCGTGGTGGCGCGCGCGGCGGCCGGACTGGCCGCGTACCTGGTCGCCAACGGCGGTAAGAGGGTCGTCGTGGGCTACGACGCCCGGCGCAACTCCGAGGTGTTCGCCCGCGACACCGCGCGCATCATGGCGGGAGCGGGGATCGCCGCGATGGTCCTGCCCGCGGCGTTGCCGACCCCGGTCCTGGCCTTCGCCATTCGTGAACTCGGTTGCGACGCAGGGGTGATGGTCACCGCCTCGCACAACCCGCCCGACGACAACGGCTACAAGGTCTACCTCGGCGACGGCAGCCAGATCGTCCCACCGGCCGATGCCGAGATCTCGGCCTGCATCGCCGCGGTCGGCGCACTGGCCGACATTCCGCAGTCCGGCGATTACCGCACTCTTGATGATGCGGTGCTCAATGCCTATGTCGCGCGAGCGGTGTCGCTGTTGGGCAACGGTTCGCGTGAGGTGTCGGCGGTCTACACCGCCTTGCACGGCGTCGGCGGCGAGGTCTTCATGCGGGCCGTCGAACAAGCCGGCTTCCCCGCGCCGACCGCGGTTGCGGCTCAGTTCGCTCCCGACGGACGGTTCCCCACGGTGAACTTTCCGAACCCCGAAGAACCTGGCGCCATGGATCTTGCACTGGCCGACGCCCGGGCCCGGGCGGCCGATGTGATCATCGCCAACGACCCCGACGCCGACCGTTGTGCGGCCGGGATTCCTTACGGCGGCGACTACCGGATGCTCACCGGCGACGAGGTGGGCGCACTGCTGGGTTGGTGGATCGCCGAACGGGGACGCCGCGAGGGCATACCGGCCACCGGCGTTTACGCCCAGTCGATCGTGTCGGGGACACTGCTGGAACGCATCGCCACCGATGCCGGCCTCGGCTATGCCACCACGTTGACCGGCTTCAAGTGGATCTCCAAGGTTCCCGACCTGAGGTTCGGCTACGAGGAGGCTCTCGGCTACTGCTGTGACCCGACGGCGGTCAAGGACAAGGACGGCATCACCGCGTCAATGCTGATTCTGGAGATGGTGGCGGCGCTCAAGGCGCAAGGCCGCGGACCCCAGGACGTACTCGACGATCTGGCCCGCGCATTCGGCGTCTACGCCACAAGTCTACTCTCCGTGCGGGTTTCGGACCCTTCGCTGATCTCCGGCGCCATGGCCCGGCTGCGGGCCGCCCCGCCTGCGAAACTCGGCGGCCGTGACGTGGTGCGGATGGACGATCTGGAGAAGGGCGCCGACGGATTGCCGCCGACGGACGGCCTGCGGTTCAGCCTGCCGGACGCGCGGGTGATCATCCGGCCCAGCGGCACCGAGCCGAAGCTCAAGTGCTATCTGCAGGTGGTGGTTCCGGTCACCGCTGATATCGCCGGCGCGCGCGACACCGCGCAGTCGGAACTGGAGGCGCTGCGCATCAGCGTCGCCGAAGCCCTGGCGTTGTAGCGGGCGGAAGGCGCAATGGCGGCTACGTTGCCGCCCAAGGGGCCCGCCGAATGGTCCGGGGCAGTCGTCGGTCTTGTCGCTGGGCGCCTCTTCCGTATTCCGTTTTCTGTTGGGCGAATTCGGCGAGATGGCGCTCACCCTCGATGACGGCGGCCACCGCGTTGATCAACGCCAGGTGAGTGAACGCCTGCGGGAAGTTACCCAGATGGCGGCCGCTGCGGGGGTCGATTTCCTCGGCATAGAGTTGTAGTTCACTCGCGGCGCCCAACAGCTTTCCGCACAACGCGCGGGCACTGGGCAACTCACCGATCGCCACGAGGGCCGATACCAGCCAGAACGAGCAGATCGTGAAAGTGCCTTCCTCACCGCTCAAACCGTCTTCGGTGTCCTCGACTCGGTAGCGCAGCACCATTTCGTCCTCGGTCAGCTCGTCGAGGATTGCATGCACGGTATTGCGCACCCGCTCGTCGCTGCCCGGCAGGAAACCCACCAGCGGGATGAGTAGCACCGATGCATCGAGGGCCTTCGTTTCGTAGTGCTGGGTGAACACGCCGCGCTCGTCGACGGCGTTGGCGAGTACGTCGTCGCGCATCTCCTCGGCGGCGGCGCGCCAGGCAGCGGCCACCGCGGTTTCACCGCGTCGATCAGCGATCCGCGCACCGGCGTCGGCAGCCATCCAGCAGGCGACCTTCGAGGAGGTGAAGTGCTGCGCACCGGAGCGGACCTCCCAGATGCCCTGGTCGGGCTCACGCCAATGCTTCAGGGCACATTCGACCTGAGTCTGCACGATTCGCCAAAGGCGATCTTCGACCCGGTGAGCCCCGGTGTGCAGGTCAATCGCGCTGACAATGGCGCCCCATACGTCGTGCTGACGCTGGTTGTAGGCGCCGTTGCCGATCCGCACCGGTCGTGCGCCTTCATACCCGGACAGGTGATCCAGCGTCGTTTCGGTGAGAATCCGCTCTCCGCCGACGCCATACATCACCTGCAGATTGCCTCCTTCAACGTCGGCGACATCGGCGATGAAGTTGAAGAAGTCGTTGGCCTCCCAGTCCAGTTGCAGAGTGTTCAATGCCCACAGGGTGGCGACGGTGTCACGGATCCAGGTGTAGCGGTAGTCCCAGTTGCGTTCGCCGCCAGGGGTTTCGGGCAACGATGTGGTCGCAGCGGCCACGATGGCGCCTGTCGAAGCAAATGACAGCCCCTTGAGTGTGAGTGCGCTGCGTTGCAGGTGTCCGCGCCACCGATGGTCGGGAAACCAGCCGCGATCCAGCCAGTGTTGCCAATGATGGCAGGTCCATCGCAGGCCCTCAGACGCCTCGGCGAGTGTTCGGGGTGGCGTGTGGTCGCTCCAGGACAGCGCGACAAAGCGGCGATCTCCTTCTTTGAGTAACGTCCGCGCGGTGGCGGACGTACCTTCGAAGCCCAAGTTGAGGTCGGTGGTCAGCCGGAGCTGCAAGTCGATTCCCTCGGCCTGGGCAACTGCCTCGTGATACCCGCCGTCGGCGTAGGCCCACTCAACCGGGGTTCGGCCGTAATCGAATACCGGGCTGCATTCCATGTTCACCTGGACCTTGCCGTTCACGCAGCGGATCTCACGGAGCAGAACGTGGGACGCTTCGTAGTCCGTCGGAGCGCGATGGTGAGTCGGCGATCGCCTGGTCTCGTGATGCCAGGGTCCCATCAACAACGCATCGGTCACGACGACCCAGCCGCCGGTCGCCCACCAACTCGTTTCCGTCACTAGGGTTCCGGGGATGTACCGGCGGGCAGCGGGGACCGAGACGCCGGACGGGGCGACCCGAAACCTGCCTGCATCACGATCCAGAAGCGAACCAAAGACGCTTGGTGAATCGATACGCGGCAGACACAACCATTCCACCCCGCCGTCCGGCGCGACCAGAGCTGTTGTGTCACAGTCAGAAAGAAAAGCGTAATCCTCAATCGGTGGGAAATGGCTGTATTCGAGCGGGCCATCAACTCCTGGGGACTTATTCATGTTGTCTACCGCCTCACGAACTGGCCCACGAGCAAGCTGCTCCGCCAGTTCGGAGCAGCACTTCAAATATGACTACGAATCAGGGGCTTCAGCAGGGGATTGGCGATTCCCAGCTCCGCCTCTGAACAATGAGGGCCCGGTGCAATGCCGTTAACCCGTCATTAACCCTGTGTCACCGGCGGTGGTTGGTCTTCCGCTCCACCAGATCCCAGGGTCCGAAAGCCTGCGGCAGGATCTGTGCCATGGTTGCGATGCCCTCCGGGGTCATCACGGCCAGGTCGGGGCCGCCGTGTTCGTAGAGCAACTGCCGGCAGCGGCCGCACGGCATCAGCGGATCACCGTTGCCGTCGACGCAGTAGACGGCCGTCAGGCGGCCGCCGCCGGTTGCGTACAACGCCGAAACCATGGAGCACTCCGCACACAACGTGATCCCGTAGGAGGCGTTCTCGACGTTGGCGCCCGAGACCACCCGGCCGTCGTCGACGAATCCGGCCACCCCGACCGGGAAATTCGAGTACGGGGAATAGGAGTTGGCGCTGGCCGCGACCGCGGCCTCATGCAGCGTCTCCCAGTCGACGTGCTCGCCGGCGTGAACCATTCTGACCCCGCCTCCTGCCGACCACATGCAGCCGACACATGATTCGCGTCAACCTAGCATCGAGCGACTGCCATCGGCTCGGTCAGGTAGCAGCCGGGTCGCCCGGAGCCGCCGTCAGCGGGATGTACACCGTGCCCTGGCAGGCACCGCTGCCGATATTGGTGGCGAACGTGCCGGTCAGCGAGCCGTCGGCTTGCGGTGAATATGTTGTCACCGAACTGGCCGGGTCGTAGGTGATGGTGCCATCGGGCAGCAGGCAGTCCCATCGCCAGCCGCTGGTATGCGACCACTGCGTGCCGTTCCAGTCGAACTTCGTTGCTTGCGCGACGTTGTCCTTGGGGGTCGGGCCAGTACTCACCGACGCCTGGCAGTTACCCGAGGAGCAGTCCGTCGTGAACTTGTACCAGGCGGTGTAGGCCTCCTCGGCCTGGTTAGCCGCAATGCTCGTGCCGGACTTCTGATCGGTGTGGAAGGTGACCCTGAACCAGCCGTTCCAGTTGGGAGCGGGATCGGCGTGTGCGG
>JBAXUD010000449.1:0-3131 GCA_037129875.1 Mycobacteriaceae bacterium | reverse complement strand
CAGAGGTTCCGAACATCTGGAACGCGTGAACAACCCACCGTTGACCGTTCTTCGGTTTAGGTTAGTTCCCTAGTCCCTAGGGCCGTCTCGAATAGTCGAGGGAAGCTGGAGTGACGTGATGTCGCTGGTCAGGTATGCGGCGAGGGTGGGCGCAGCAGCGTTCGTGCTTGGTTTGACGCTGTGCGCGCCCCACTCGATCGCCGTTGCAGCCGCGGGCCCCCCAGACACGACATCGGCGCCCGACGGTCCGGGGCCCGCGGACGTCGTCGGCGCCCCGGCCGTCCGTGCCGCCCGCGGTGCAACGACGGGTACCCGAAGCGGAGTGCAGCGTGCGCAGCTTGTCCGGCCCGCCGCCGGCGGGTTGTCACCGGGTGGGGTTCGCGCCAAAGCCCAGGCAGATGTCCCGGTCACGGTCGCGAAAGGCGACCGTTCGTCGCGGAGGTCGCACACCCCGCCCCCGACAACCGATGTCACCCGGACCGCCCTCCCAGGCGCCGGCGGCCTCCTTTCGGTCGGCTCGGTCGAGTCGCAGAGACCTGCGACCGCTTCGACGGCCGTGGTCAGCCCGGCGGCCGCACCCGCGCCGCAGGCCTTCCCGGCACGGGTATCGGGGCAGCAGGACTCAATGCCCGGTGCGGCCACCGCCGTCGCGAACTCCGTGCCGTCCGAGTCTGCGAGTGCCCCAGCTGAAGCGGCCCCGGCTCGGGTCGTCCTAGACCCTCTCAGCTCACCGACTGGGTCCGCGACGTCCTCGTTCGCCGACTTGCTCGACATGCTGAGCCCAATTCGGGCCTTCTCCGAAGGGGTGGCGCTGCTGGTGCGCCGCACATTGTTCAACGAGGCCCCCACCGTTAGCCCCGTCCAATTGACCGGGCTTAGCGACGGCCCGATCAACGGCGCCCTCGGCGCGGTGGATCCCGAAGGTGATCGGCTGGTCTACCGCATCACCGGAACTCCCCGGTACGGCACCGCAGTAGTCGGTTCCGACGGCGGCTACACCTACACCCCCGGGCCGGACTTCGCCGGCACCGACAGCTTCAGAGTGGCCGTTGGCGATGCCGGTCTACACATCAACTTGGGCGACCTGTCCCGTCCCGCCGCGAGCTCGGCTAGCGTGGCGGTGGGTCAGGGCGCGCCTCTGCTGCGTTTCCAGTTCACCTACGGCTCCGGATCGCGGTATTGGTCCTCCGCCGCTCGCAGCGCCCTGGAGTCTGCGGCGACGCAGCTCTCGTCGTACTTCGTGGTCAGCTCCCCGGTGACGATCACCTATGCCGTCACCGGGGAGAGGAAACCTTCGTCCACGGTACTGGCCTCGGCGGGTAGTGACCCCGTCAGTGACGGCGTGGGATTCCAACAGACGGTGGTCCAGAAAAAGATTCTGACCGGAACCGATACGAACGGGGCGACCGCGGATGGCGTAATCACCTGGAACTTCGGCCAGCCGTGGGCTCTGGGCGACACTGTGGCCGACAGCCAGTACGACTTCGACTCGACAGCGATGCATGAATTGCTGCATAGCTTCGGGTTCACGTCCAGCGTCAGCGGGCCCGGGGACAACAACGGTCAGAACTGGTACGTGTTCGACAGCTTCCTGGTGGACGCCGGCGGGGCGGCGGTCATCTCCGGCAATTTCACCTGGAACAGCGCCTACGACCCGAACCTCACGGGTGGCAACGGCGGACTCTATTTCGGCGGGCCGAACGCCGTCGCCGCCTACAACGGCCCGGTACCGCTGTACACGCCCAACCCGTGGCAGGGCGGAAGTTCGGTTGCGCACCTTGATGACACGAAGTTCACCGGCAGCAACCAGAAGATCATGAACGCAGACACCGACAAGGGCCTCGGTGTCAGGGTTCTCAGCCCCGTCGAACTCGGCATCATGCAGGACCTCGGTTACCAAGTCAGCTCCGGAACCGGGACGTCCGCCCTGATGTTCGTCGTCATCGCCTTCACCCGCCACGTGCGTAGAAAGGACTTGGTAGCCAGCTAGAACCATGGTTAGGCGACCGGAAAAGGTGAGCGCCTCATTCACCAGACCGCCCGCACGCTGTAAGCCAGGCCGAAAGCGTCCTTGGTCTTGTCGTCGGCGATGGCCGGCCTGCGGTGGCTGCCGGCGTGCCCGCGGCGGGGGTGCTCGGTCCGCTGGCCACGCTGGAGATCGCCGGCCTGGTCCAGCGCCGCGACAGTAAGTGGCGCATCTGTCGCAGGTCGGCGTGAGCCTCTGCGGTGATCGGTCGTCCTTGTATGCCCGGACCTCTCCTGGGAAGCTCAGTGCATGTTCGATCTGTTGATCGTCGGCGGCGCCATCGTCGATGGAACCGGTGCCCAGCGTTTCATCGGCGACGTCGCCGTCAAGGACGGCAAGATCGTCGAAGTTCGGCGGCGCAGTCCTTCCGATCCGCCACTTGGGGGCGATGCCGCCGAGACCATCGATGCGACCGGCAAGATCGTTGCTCCGGGCTTCGTCGACCTCCACACCCACTACGACGGCCAGGTGAGTTGGGACGACGTCCTCGAGCCCTCCGTCAGTCACGGTGTGACGACGGTGATCTCGGGCAACTGCGGTGTCGGTTTCGCCCCGGTCCGCCCGGGTTCCGAACAGTGGCTCATCGAGCTGATGGAGGGTGTCGAGGACATCCCGGGAACGGCGCTGACCGAGGGAATCACCTGGGGCTGGGAAACCTACCCGGAATATCTCGACGTGATCGGACGGCGCGAACTCGCTGTCGACTACGGCAGCCAGATCGCGCACGGCACCGTGCGGGCTTACGCGATGGGCGAGCGCGGCGCGCGCAACGAGCCGGCCACCGCCGAGGACATCGCCCTGATGAGCCGGATCGTGCAGGAAGCGGTCGAAGCCGGCGCCCTAGGCTTCTCGTCGTCGCGCACCCTGGCACACCGGGCGATGGACGGTGAACCGGTGCCAGGGACGTTCGCCGCCGAGGATGAGCTCTTCGCGCTCGGCAGAGCGCTGGCCGCCGGCGGTGGCGCGGTGTTCGAATTGGCGCCGCAGGGAGCCGCGGGGGAGGACATCGTGGCGCCCAAAAAGGAACTGGAGTGGATGCGCCGGCTCGGCGAGGAGATCGACTGCGCGCTGAGCTTCGCGCTCATCCAGGTCGACGCCGACCCCA
>JBAXUD010000448.1:0-3132 GCA_037129875.1 Mycobacteriaceae bacterium | reverse complement strand
TGGTCTACTCCGGCCTGCACGCCATCTGGTCGCACCGGTTGGCGAACCGACTTTGGGCACGCCCGGCACTGCGCGGGCCGGCGAGGATTCTGAGCCAGTTCACCCGGTTTCTCACCGGAATCGAGATCCACCCGGGGGCGACGATCGGGCGTCGCTTCTTCATCGACCATGGCATGGGCGTGGTGATCGGGGAGACCGCCGAGATCGGCGACGACGTCATGCTCTATCACGGGGTGACCCTCGGCGGCCGGTCCCTGGAGCATGGCAAACGCCATCCCACCCTCGGTGACCGGGTCACCGTCGGCGCCGGCGCCAAGGTGCTCGGCCCGGTACACATCGGAAACGACAGCGCCGTCGGCGCCAACGCCGTTGTCACCCATGATGTTCCGCCGGACTCGATCGCCACCGGGATCCCCGCGGTGATCCGCGCGCGCAGCGACCGTCAGCGTGATCCCCTGGTGGACCCCACCTGCTACATCGACCCCGCGATGTATATCTGATCCTTCGCAGTCGTACCTTGGTTGCCATGAGCACCTACGATTCCCTCGCCGTCGAGGTCAAGGACAACGTCGCCCAGGTCACCCTGCTGGGTCCGGGCAAGGGCAATGCCATGGGTCCGGCGTTCTGGGCCGAGATGCCGGTGTTGTTCGGTGAGCTCGACGCCGACCCCGAGGTCCGCGCCATCGTGCTCAACGGCTCGGGCAACAACTTCTGCTACGGGCTGGATCTGCTCGCGATGGGCAGCACCTTGCCCTCGGTGGACGGCGGTTCGGCGGCGTCCGCCCGGCCACGGGCGAAGTTCCACACCGAGGTTAAACGTCTCCAGGACTCCATCACCGCGGTGGCCGACTGCCGCACCCCCACCATCGCCGCGATCCACGGCTGGTGCATCGGCGGCGGCGTCGACCTCATCAGTGCGGTCGACATCCGCTACGCCAGCGCCGACGCGAAGTTCTCCGTCCGCGAGGTGAAGTTGGCGATCGTCGCCGATGTGGGCAGCCTCGCGCGGCTGCCCTACATCCTGTCCGACGGCCATCTGCGCGAACTGGCGTTGACGGGCAAGGACATTGACGCCGCTCGCGCCGAGAAGATCGGTTTGGTCAACGAGGTGCTACCGGATCCGGAAGCAGCCCTGGCCGCCGCGCACGCCACCGCCGCCGAGATCGCGGCGAATTCACCGTTGACGGTGCGCGGCATCAAGGACGTCCTCGACGAGCAGCGCACCGACGACGTCGCGGCGAGCCTGCGCTACGTGGCGGCATGGAACTCCGCGTTCCTGCCGTCCAAGGACCTGAAGGAAGCCGTCACCGCGATGTTCGAGAAGCGCCCGCCGAACTTCAGCGGAGAATAGTGCGTGATGTGACGTCAAGGTCGGCTGACCGGGATGACCCGAACGATGCCGTCCAAACCATCGAAATCAGCAGGGTTGGTGGTGTATAGCGGCAACCCTGCCGCCGCAGCCGTCGATGCGATCATCAGGTCGGCGACTCGCCGCCTAGGGGTCCGACCACGGGCCTGGACCGCAGCGCTGATGCGCCCGAACGCCCGCGCCGATTCCACCTCGAAGGGTATCGGGTCGAACTCGTTCTCTGCCCGCTGCAGTACATCCGCGCGCCGCGCACGCTCCTCGATGGCCTCCGCGCTGTCGCCGCTGACCAGGTGAACACCCGCTGAGAGTTCTGCCAGGGTGACTGCGCTGATGGCCAGCTCATCGGGGAGCTCTACGGGGTCGATGCCATGGCGCAGTATCACGATGTTGGTGTCGAGAAGACCGCGTGTCGGGTCAGCGGGCATACGGGTCGATCAGAGTCTGGCCGAAGGCCGCGTCCTGGTCGGCCCGGAACGCCGCAAGGTCGATTCGCGGGGCCAACTGCGACCCCCGGGCGAACTCGGCGCGAGAGAGGAAACGCCGCCGCCGGCGGAGGGGGATCAGTTCGCCGATCCTATGACCGTCACGGGTGACGGCGAAGGAGTCGCCCCGCTCGACGGCGTCCATGATCTCCTTCGATCGCGTACGTAAGTCACGCTGGCTGACCTCGCGTTGGGCATCCATGTGGCACACGGTAGCACGGCGTGGCACCGGCCGGATTACCGCTCACCGGTGGCAGCGGGATTTGAACCACCGAGCCCAGGGTGCGCGGACCCGCCAGGGGGCACGCGACAAGAGTGACTGCGGTTAAGCCGTGCTCTTCCAGTTCATTTCAACGCGCGCGTTCTGTTCTTTTTGTCCGCGCCCGCCGCGATATTATTCCGTTTACCCACCCAGGAGGTACGCCGATAATGCTAGCCACTTTGTTCCTACTGGCATGTCTGGTCGCTTTCGCGGTTGGCATTGTCTGGCGTAAGGGCAATCGGAAAGCGGGGACGGGGATATCCGCCGCCGCCCTCCTCGCATTCCTGGTGGGGCTGGTGTTCTCCGCCACGACGATCGTTCCCACGCGGGAGGTTGGAATCGTCACCACCTTCGGGCGTCCGGTCGGCGAGCTGGGCAACGGCTTCCACCTGATCGCACCGTGGCAGAAGGTCAAGACGATGGACGCCGCGATCCAGTTGCAAAACTTCGCCGGGAACACCTATGACGATCACGGCACGGCGATCCCGGTCCGGTTGAAGAACAACTCCATGGCCTACGTCAACATCAACATCGCCTGGCGCATAGACCCGGCATCGGCAATGCACCTATTTCTCGACTACCGCGACTTCTCCAACATCAGGGAGAACCTGGTAGACAAGCAGCTGGCCGTCGCCGCTGCGCATGTATTCGGCACTTTTGACCCACAGACCGCAGCGCAGGGCGCGGATCTGTCCATGCTCGCCGAAGAGGTCAAGGCACAGGTCCAGCAGGCCGTGGGTGATCGCATCAAGATCGAGCAGGTGTTCATCCCGGCGATCTTCTACGACGGTGCGACGCAGTCCCGGCTGGACGCGTACAACCAGAAGGTGCAGGAAACCAAGAACGCCCAGCAGGACGTGCAGACCGCTGAGCAGAACCGGCTTGCCGCCGAAGCGCGCGCTCGACAGACCCCGCCGGACCTGAAGATCGCCATCTCCAACTGTCTTAACGACATGGTCAAGGCGGGGCGCGACCCGGCTGGCTGCTGGGGCCAGCCGGGCGGCCAGCCCCTAATCCAG
>JBAXUD010000447.1:0-3154 GCA_037129875.1 Mycobacteriaceae bacterium | reverse complement strand
CGTCCGGCCATCCGAGGTCTTCGCAATTCCCGGAGCCTCGGAGGCGACCACCCCGGTGTCCAGGGGGGCGGCCAGGGGGGCGGCCGCCGTATCGCTGGTCGCGGCCACCGGAGTCGCAGCCACTTCAGCGGCACCGGGCGCAGGCGGCGGCGCAACCGGGTCGGCAAGCGCGATTGGAGCGCTGACCAACGTGACCAGCAAGCAGCTCAGTGCGGCCGCGGTTTTGATCCGGTGCATGTCGTGGTGCCTTTCTCGCAGGGTTTTCAGGTGATCGGACGGCACTACACGGCCTTGGTGACGCCGAGATAGGTCACCACATCGTCGGTGTCGTCAGTGGAGCTCGTCAACGTCGCGTAGGAGCGGATGAACGACTGCCCTGCGCAACCGTCGATCTTGATCCGGTAGCCGGTCACCGTCACCTTTGTCTTAGTTCCCTTGAACGACTTCTTGCCCACCGGGACGATATTGATCACGCCCGGTTTGAGGTCGATCTTGATCTGCTGGGTGGCGCTCAGACCGAGAACGATCGGGAAGATGGTGCCGGAGATGAAAGGAAGCCCGAAGCCCGGTGTGACACCGCCGGTACTGATCGACTCGATGTCATCCTGGGTGATGCCGCATCCGATCTGG
Source organism: Mycobacteriaceae bacterium (assembly GCA_037129875.1). Lineage (GTDB taxonomy): Bacteria > Actinomycetota > Actinomycetes > Mycobacteriales > Mycobacteriaceae > Mycobacterium. The sequence continues at coordinate 2,524 of JBAXUD010000447.1, read as the reverse complement.
TAACCGACCTCCATCGAACCGCCGCCCAGCTTGGTCTTGCCCGAACCCGTCACCGTCCCGAGGAACGACGCATCGACGAGGTACTCGCGCGACCACGGCGAGTTCGTCAGAGATGCCACCGGCTCAATGGACTCATTCGACGCCAACACCGACAGCACCCACCCGTCGGGAGTCGTCAAACTGCCAGGTGCGGCGGACGGCATTGGGGCGACCGGCACGGCCGGCGCCGGCGCCGGGGCCGCATTGGCCACCGGTGCCACACTCGGGTCGGCAGGAGGGTCGGCGAGCACCTGGGGCGCAGTGGCGGTCGTGATCAGCAGACAGACGCCCAGCAGGGTGGCAGATCTGAACATGTGTCGTCGGCGCCTCTCTGGAAATTTGAAATCGAGTTGTTACTCGACTGGGATAGCTTTGAGCCACAAAGCGTCTGGGAGGTTAACAAGCCGTGTACTCCACGTGTGATGTTTAAACTCACCGTGAGTTCGAGCCAGTTTCCGGCTTTGCCGGTCCGAGCGGCGGCGCTAAACTCGGGGCCATCGAAGTCCGGGATGACAAGCCGGGCAACATGAGTCGAACATGCGGGAGCAGATGAGACACGCGAGAAGCAAAGCGATTGGCGTCGCGGTGATGGTGCTCTGCCCCCTGATAGCAAGCACTCATGCCGCTTCAGCCGACCCCGTCGAACCTGCACCCGTCGACTCGGCGACCAGCGATGGCGGCCAGCCGTTGTCCGGTCCGCTACCGGGGCCGGCCGATTCGGTGGTCCCGGCGGATTCCTTGCCTCCGGATGATTCAGTGGCGACGGCGTGCAAGCAGTTCATCGTCGCACTGAACGTGGCGTCGTCGAACTACGAGGACTTCGCCTACGCCAGTGCCGGCGGCGGCAACTTTGTTGACTACCAGGATCCCAACGTCGCACGCACCGGTCTGATCGCGCGGACTGCGTTGCGGGAGTCCGCCGCCGTCGCGCTCAAATCCGCGCAAACGCCGAGCCTGCCGCAAGACGCCTCCGACCCCATGCGGTCCTGGTCGCTGCGTGCCACCAAGCTGTCGTTAATTCTGAGCCTGCGCGGCGGCGGGGACTCCATGAACGCAACGGTTGCCGACATGAACGCCGACGGCCAGGACGCGCAGATAGCGTGTGCCCGCGCCGGCATTCGCGGCTAGGGTTCTGCCCAGGCAATCGACTGGGCTTCACACGAGAAACGGATCAGCTGGCTTTGCCGCCTGAACCGCCAGCACCACCGGTGCCGCCTTGGCCCGGCCCGGTGCCACTGCCGCCGAGCTTGCCGTCGGCGCCTTTGGTAGCGCCGTTATTGCCCCTGCCGCCGTTGCCGCCGTTGCCGCCGTTGCCGCTGGCCAGTACAGCCGCACCGCCGTTACCGCCGCTGCCGCCGTAGCCGCCAACGGCATCGCTACCGCCCTGGCCGCCGCTGCCTCCGGTGGCACCGATACCGCCCTGGAAGGGTCCGAAATTCCCATTGCCGCCATTGCCGCCCTTGCCACCTGCGCCGGTGCCCTTACCGCCGGCGCCGCCGACGCCACCCGCACCGCCGATATTGCCGATGGACGGGCCGCCGTTGCCACCGTTGCCTCCGAGTGCGCCGTCTCCCGCGGTGGATTCGCCGCCGGCGCCACCCGCACCACCCTTGCCGCCGCGGGTGCCGAGTGCGCCCGCCAGTCCGCCGTCGCCGCCGTTGGCGCCGATGCCTCCGGTCGCGCCCTTGCCGCCGGCGCCGCCGTTGCCGCCCGCGCTGCCACTGCCGGCAAAGTAGCTGCCGCGGCCGGCATTCCCGCCCGTACCGCCCGCGCCGCCGGTCGTCGTACCCGCGCCGCCAGCGCCGCCGTTTCCACCGAGGCCGCCCGGCTCAGCGCCCCACAGGCCACCGTCGCCGCCCGCGCCTCCACTACCGCCGGTGCCGCCGGTGGCAAGGCCGCTAAAGCCGTCACCGCCATTGCCGCCGCCGTGCGTAATGCCCTTGGCGTCGCCGCCGAACAGCAGCGGGAAGAGCGACTCGTGGCCGCCGTTGCCACCGTTACCGCCGTTCGGGTGGGCAGCATCCAGGCCGTTGCCGCCGTTGCCGCCCTTGCCGCCGTTGCCGGCGATGGCGATACCGAAGAACCCGGCGCTGCCGGCGTTTCCGCCGTTTCCGCCGTTGACACCGCTACCGCCGTTGCCGGCGCCTCCGTAGAAGAAGTTGCCGTCAACGTCGGTGCCGCCGAGGAAACCACTATTGCCGCCGTTACCGCCGGAGTTATCCTCGCCCAGGAGACCAAAGTCGACCGCGTCGCCGCCGTTGCCGCCCCGGCCGTACAGGTAGGCGTTGCCGCCACTGCCTCCGTCGTAGCCGTTTCCGCCTTTGCCGAACAGCAGGCCAGCGTTGCCGCCGTTGCAGGGGCTGCCCTCGGTGCACAGCGGTGTCTTGTTCACGTCGTCGGCGGTGAAGCTGTAACCGTCGCCGATCAGCAGGCCGGCATTGGGATGGGTCGGCGTGCCATTGCCCACAAAGAACCCGTAGATGTC
>JBAXUD010000446.1:0-3166 GCA_037129875.1 Mycobacteriaceae bacterium | reverse complement strand
TGGACGGGGCCGCCTCGGTCGTCACCATGGACGTCCACCTCGGCGGCCCCGCCTTGTTCGGGCCCATCGGCATGATCGTCGCCGCCGCACTTCGCGGTGACATTCGGGAGTCGCTCAACCGCTTCGTCGCGACATTCGCCGCCCCCCGCGACGATCAAGCGGCGAGGAACGAGCGGCGTTGAGGAGCGGGGCGATTAGGCCGGAGGGCTGATTCCGATGACCCTCGATAAGCACCACAACAAGTACGAGTACGGAATCGACTTCGGCGCGGTGGACGCCATCGACATCCACACCCACGTCGAAGTCGACTCCGCCGGCCACGGTGCCTACGACCCCGAGCTGGCCGAGGCCACCGGTCGCCACTTCAAACTCGATCCGGGGCATGTGGCAGGCGTCGACGAACTCGCCGAGCACTATCGCCGGCACAACACCGCGGCAGTGGTTTTCACCATCGACGCCCGGACGGCCTCCGGGCACCGGCCCAACTCGGTCGAGGACCTCATCGCCGGCGCGGCGCGCAACAACGACGTGCTCATCCCGTTCGGCACCGTGGACCCGTGGGCCGGCGATGCGGTGCGCCGGGTTCGCGAACTGACCGGCGACTATGGGGTCAAGGGCTTCAAGTTCCACCCGAGCCTGCAGGGTTTCGAGCCCAACGACCGCCGCTTCTACCCGGTGTACGAGGCGATCGCCGCGGCCGGGGTGCCTGCACTGTTCCACACCGGCCAGACCGGTCTGGGATCCGCGCTTCCGGGTGGGTACGGCATCAAACTGCGCTACTCCGACCCGATGCTGCTCGACGACGTCGCAGCCGACTTCCCGGAACTGACCATCGTGATGGCGCACCCGGCGGTGCCGTGGGTGGACGCGCAGATCGCGATCGCCTCCCACAAAGCCAACTGCTACATCGATTTGTCCGGTTGGTCACCGAAATACTTTCCGCCACAACTCATTCGGGCCTTGGGCCGCCAGCTGCGGACCAAGGCGCTGTTCGGCACCGACCATCCCTACATCACCCTGGAGCGGTGGCGCCGGGATTTCGACACCCTCGACGTCGATCCGGCGGTGTTGCCAATGATCCTCAAGCGCAACGCTTTAGAGGTGCTGGGGGTCTCCCAGGCTTAGCCGCTCGACGGTGCTGGCTGCCGGGTGCAGCTTGTGCGGACGGTTGGCATGTTGTCCCTTACGCAGAGTCTCGAGCAATTCGTGGTAGGGGCCTACCAGATAGGCGGTCTCGCCGGCGCGCAATCGGATGTCGCGGTGCGGGTTCAATTCGGTGGGTGACCCGTCGCGTTCGATGGCGATCACCCGTGTGCGGGTGGACAACTCGGAAATCCGCATTCCGTCCAGATCGCTGCCGGGTTGCACGCGCAACCCGCCCACCATGAACGAGTGCTGCCCCACTGAGAAGGTGCCGACCACTTCCAAACCCATGGCCGCGCCGATGAACCAGGGGGTGGACAGATCCACTGTGGAACGAACGTAATTGAATTCCAGCCGGTTTCCGACGGCGTCCCCGAGATCCCGGTCGAAGATCCGCAGCACGATCGGGATGCGCCGTCCGTGCAAGGTATCTTCCGGCCCCAGGATCTCCCGCAGCACGATGCCGGCCTCGATATTGACCATGTCGTCCTCGGTGAGCACGGCGACCGCCCGGGCATGTTCGACGCGCGCCGCGTCGAGTGTCGTTCGCAGCGTCGCATCTCCGATGATCACCGGGATGTGCAGTTCGGCGGCCTGCGAGAGGTAGCGGTTGGTTTCGTTGCGCTCGATGACCACCACCGAGTAGCCGGCTTCCTTCAGCAACCCCGCTACCCGGATGCCGAACGACCCCAGACCGACCACCACGAAATGGCGTCGCAGGTGCCGGATGTGCTGCCGGCTCGTCGCCTGGGAGAGCCGTCGGGACAGCAGGACGTCGGCGACGAAGGCGACGACGATGGCGGTGGTGGCCAGGCCGCCGAGCATCATCACCACGCCCCAGAGTCGCAGCCAGACGGGCTGATTCATGAAGTTGAAGTCGCCGTAGCCGACGGTGGCCAGCGTCTCGGTGGTGAAGTACAGCGCGTCGACCCAGCTCATGCCGGGTGCCTTGAAAAAGAACCGGAGGATGACCGTCGAACTCACCAGCAGCATCAGCAGAACCGTCAGAGCCCGATAGAACGTCGGGTGGATGTCGTCGTTGAAGGCGCGGACGGTGTCCAAGACCCGCAACAGCGGCCTGCGCCGGCGTGCGGTGATCTCGCCGGTACGGCCGACCGGCATGCCCTGCGCGGCCAGTTCTTCGGCGCGGCCGATCATGGCGGTCCAGTCGCCGGCGTGGACCGCGGCGTCCAGCGGCGGGCAGGGGATGACCTCGCCGGAGTCGCCTGACTCTCCCCCGCGGATGATCGCGACCGGAGCGAGACGCCCGTAGATCTCCCGCAGCGTGCCGTCCCTGGGTGCGGCGGCCCCGGACACCACGAACTCCACATCCCCCACCCGGATGGCATGGGCGGTGCGGCCCAGCAGTGCTTCGACCACCGAGGGGGCGGCCAGGTCGGCGACGTCGAGCATCGCTCCCTCACAGCCCGGAGCCATGGCCTGGCGCAGCACCGGGTTGGCCAGCCGGGCCACCACCCGCACCGTAGGACTGGCGCGCCGGGCCAGCAATGCAACTTCGAGGTTCACCGCGTCGTCACCGGAGGCGGCGATCACCGCGTGGGCGCTCGACACCCCGGCCGCTTGCAGGGCGGTGGGATTTTTCAGCGGCACCACCGAGAGCTCGGCATCGTTGAGCTCCTCGATGATCCGCATCGCGAGTGCGTCGTCGCCGCAGACGATGATGTGACCGCGCATGGGCAAACGCTACGTGGAAATCCGGCGTGCGCATCCTGGCGACTAGGGTTTCGGCCATGGCACGCCCGCAACCCGGCTGGTTGCTGGCGGTGTGCGCGGCTGGTCTGGCGGTCAGTTCCTGGCTGCCCTGGCTCACCACGTCGGCCGACGGCGGCGGCCGGGCCAGCGCGATCGGCGGCACCGTGGGCAGCATCACGATTCCTCCCCGCTTCGGCACCGGGCAACTCATCGTGTTGTCGTCGTCGGTGCTGATCGTTCTCGGGGCCATGGTGGCCCGGAACCTGTCGCAGCGACCGGCCGCGGCTGCCGCAGTCGTGGTGTCGGGGCT
>JBAXUD010000445.1:0-3168 GCA_037129875.1 Mycobacteriaceae bacterium | reverse complement strand
TCTCGCCATCGCCCGCCGGAGCTATCACCAGTCCGGTGGCCTCGTGGGCGACGCCATTGACGTCGCGGGATACATAGCGCACACGCCAGGCCTTCGCGCCGGAGACCCCGGTCGTCAGAGGTTCGTGGCCTATCAGGTTTCCAGGTTCAGTCACAGCGGCGAAATTACCGTCCGGTGGGCCCTCGTACCCCCGAAAATGCTCGAGCTAACTATTATGTGTTCGGTTGCAGCGTCGGGGATCGGGTCGATCGCTTGGCGCTCCCGATCGTCGAGCGTGTAGTGGGCGTATGCCTTGATGGAGGTCCCGATTACCGCCGAGGCGCCTCCCGCGTTCAGCCGCTGAGGCCGCTCACGATGCGGCAATTGGCAGCGGGGCGACAGTGGGGGCCGCAGCGGGGCCGTAGTGACTTTGCACCACGCGGGAGCGCCTGCGCTCACCCCAGTGCTGCACCCATTCCCGGCCTAAGGCTGTGCGGGTGATTATCTGGTAGCGGACGAGATTCGCCGCGATGACTGGTAGGGCCGCCACCGCTGGGGTGGGTGGGAGTTCGAGTTCCCGCATACTCTGCTCACCGAGGAAGAACCGCAGCATGCTCAGCCGGCGGAAGCGTGCGTACCCGCTTCTCAGCCGTGAGAAGCTCTCGAAATGCAGTCCCCGCTCCGCGGTGATGATCGCGTTCGCCAACTGCGGACCGGCGGGCGTCAGCGGGCCTTGGGTGAGCAGGAAGTGGTACTGCAGAAAATCCTGATCGCTTTCGTCGTCCCGCAGGAAATCGTCGCCGACTCCCATCAGCCAACCCACGTATTTCCACAGGTGCATCACGGCACGCGAGTCCGCGTCGGTGACCCGAACGCCGAGCCGACGCAGCCCACGCAGCAGCACCGAGCTGAATAAGCCGAGTGTGAAACCCTGATCGGCTTGGTTGATGGGAAGCCCCCACTGTTCGGTGTCCCATTTGCCGTTTGTCTCGTACTGATGGTTGATGAGGGCGTGCATCATTCGCACATGCACCGTGAGTCGGAACCCCTCGCCCCCGCGGCGCAATCCGTCGTTCTCGGTGACCGCCGTCGACCAGTGCACCGTCTCCCCCATGCGCCGAAGCGCTCCCCGCCCGGCGAACAGACCGGTCTTGACGAGCAGGTCCGGCGGACCGCCGAAGCGATAGCCGCCGATGAGGGACAGATCGGCCATGACGTCTCTGACGTTCGGCCCGTAGCTGCGATAGGCCTTGGCGCCGGCGTTGATCAGGTCGAAGTCCACCCACTCGGGGGTGGCCTCCACCGAGTCGAAGAACGCTCGCAGCGCATCCGGGCAATCGGGCACCGCATCAACCCCCGTCGCGAGGGCGGCGTTGAACTGGCCCATGGTGACCCGGGCCGGGTCAGTTGAGTCACGACGGATCGCGGCCACCAACGCCGCGGCCGGCTCGTCCCGTTCCGTCAGCGCCCGACCGATCCGATCCAACAGAGGCTGATCGGGCACGGTGATGCCGGTCGAGCGCTGCAAAGTCCGCCCGATCCGGCGGTTGCGGGCTTCGTCCGCCATGAACCGGCGCGGAAATCGGTTGTCATCAGAACGGCTAGTCACAGGCTGCTCCACGGCTGGAAGGTTAGTCCGCTAGAGCCGAAGGATTGTCAATACCTGTCGATCGGGGTGTTTTCAGGCGACCTCCGTTCCGGTGTGTTGGTCACCGTCTGATGGCGGTGTCGGTGGGGTGAGCTCGGTGGGTCGTTCGAGGAGTTTGCCTTTGTGGAAGACCGCGCCGGCGCGGACGAGGGCTACCAGGTGCGGGGCGTTTACGGACCGCCAGCGGGCCTGAGCGGCGTCGATCAGCTTGTAGGCCATGGCAAGTCCGGCCGCGCGTGATCCCGGCCCCTTGGTGACCTTCGTCCTCAAACGCACTGTGGCGAAGGTAGATTCGATCGGATTAGTGGTGCGCAGGTGGATCCAGTGCTCGGCCGGGTACTTGTAGAACTCCAGCAGCGTGTCCTGATCGTCGGTGATCTTGGCGACCGCCTTGGGATACTTCGCGCCGAAGTCGACCTCGAACGCCTTGACCGCGATCTGGGCCTTGTCGATGTCCTCGGCGTTGTAGATGTCCTTGATCGCCGCCAGAGCCGACGGATGCGCTGATTTCGGCAGTGCGGCAGGCACATTGGCCTGTTTGTGGAACCAGCAGCGCTGCTCTTTGGTGGCCGGGAACACCTCCCGCACCGCGTTCCAGAACCCCAGGGCCCCGTCACCGACGGCCAGTACCGGGGCGGTCATGCCGCGGCGTCTGCAGTCGCGCAGCAGATCAGCCCACGATTCGGTCGATTCCCGGTAGCCGTCGGTGATCGCGACGAGTTCCTTGCGGCCGTCAGCGCGCACGCCGAGCATCACCAGCAGACACAGCTTCTCCTGGTCCAGGCGTACCTTGATGTGGATGCCGTCGACCCATAGGTAGACGTAGTCGGTGCCGGACAGATCCCGGGCGGCGAACGCGCGGGCCTCGTCCTGCCACTGCGAGGTGAGCCGGGTGATCGTGGTGGCCGACAACCCCGCCCCCGAACCGAGGAACTGCTCGAGGGCCGGTCCGAAGTCGCTGGTCGACAGCCCGTGCAGGTACAGCAGCGGCAGCACCTCGCTCATCTGTGGGGACTTACGTGCCCACGCCGGCAGGATCGCCGAGGAGAACCGCTGGCGCTGCCCGGAATCGGGGTCGACCCGGCGGTCGTTGACCCGCGGAGCCTTCACCGCCACCGCGCCGGCCGCGGTCAGCACCTCACGCGGCTGGTGATACCCGTTGCGCACCACCAAGCGGTGCCCGTTCTCGTCGAGCTGATCAGCGAACTGGGCCACATAGGCGGCAACCTCGGCCTGCAATGCTGCGGCCAGCATCTTGCGGGCTCCATCGCGGACGATCTCATCCAGCAACGAGCGACCGGCACCGCTGGCGTTCTCATTGGCCTCATCGGCGGTGTGAACTACTGTGAGCACGGGCGTGCCTTCCCAACCAGCGCGCCAACGCCGGTCTTGGTCGAATACCTGATTCCGCGAAGATCATCCTCGGGAAGGCGCGCCCACTCTCAGGCCACCTCGCCGAGGCTCATCCACAGGTATTGATCATTGCTCGCCAACGCCACCATCAACGGCGAGCCGCTCAGCGATATGGACATCCTGTCGTA
>JBAXUD010000444.1:0-3203 GCA_037129875.1 Mycobacteriaceae bacterium | reverse complement strand
GGGGTGCACCACAATTCGACTGCCCACCGCGACCCCAAAGAGGGCGCCAACCGCTCAAGCACCCAGAAAAGCCGGCGCACCCGGGCAGCGATCGGCGGCAAGACCCCAGAGCCAACAATATCGAGCGGTGCCATCCCGCGGGGCTGTCCGTGGCCCGATGCGGGTCCAGATTCCCCCTCAGTCATCAAGCTCGATCGTAGCGGGATGGGAGACCTGTACCGCAATTGCGCCCCGGCGGGCTACCTTCGACCAGGCGCTGCCTTTGGCTAATCCCACATGATCTCGGTGATGTAGTCGAGTCGCGAACCGCCGCACTCAGGACAGGACTTCCGATCCCATCGGGGCGCGTAAAGGAGCGCACCGCCCGAATCATTTAGTACGCGGGCCGACAACTGCACAACCGCACCGTTCCCGGATTCGCCACGAAAAGCGAAAAAACCCTCTCGCCACCGCGCGCCGGAAACGCCGCCAAAGTGCAGGTCAAGAAGAAGCGCTTTCGCCATCGAAAAACGGAACCTGCAGCAGCTAGCAGAAGCTTCGTGCGCGCCGCCGGGGCTTCCGGCGAAGGATTCAACGTGCTTGTGGTTACGTACTGGGTTGACTGCGAAGATTGCCAGATGAGGAAGCGCGTGTATCACGACCCCGATGCTCAGCCGAATATGGGGACTGATCGGAAAGTGTCTGTCTTCGCGGATCTCGCCCTAGAAGATGGTTTATGGGTTTCCTGTACGACTCGACTTCGTGGCCTCAGCGGGATCGGACATGGAACTTCGCGTTGCCGCTGACCAGACTGAGAAGTTGCGTGACGCCCTAGGTGCGAAGTCGGGGGAGGACACATTCGACGTGGTGTTGAGTCGCTTCGAAGACGGCACTATCAGTCCCTGGGTCAGCCTTCCTAAATGGCTTGGTTAACACGACATCCAGTTCACCCAGGCCGAAAGGTGAGAGGACAACTAGGTGGGCGCTGATGCCCTGACGTGTTCGCCGATGATGTCGGCGGCCACCGCGGCTCCGTCACGACGCCGGATGTCTTCGCCCAGACGAGCGGCGTTTTCCCGATACGAAGGATCCCGCAGCACCGCTTCGATGGCAGCCCGGATCTTCTCGGGCCTGGCGTATTTGGCGAGCAGTACGCCCACGCCCTGGTCGCGTAGTGAGGCCCCGACGCGTTTCTGGTCGATCATCGGATTGGCGGGCATGATCACCTGCGGAACCCCAAAGGACAGTGCGCGCATCGCGGTACTGTGCCCGCCGTGTCCCACCACCAGCGATGCGGTGGCAAGTACCTCGTCATGATCGAGCCAGGTATGAACGTCGGTGTTGGCCGGAACCCGCAGCCCTGAGGCGTCGATACTCGGTCCGACCGTGAGCGTGGCCTCGACCGGTAGCGTTTCCATCGCGTCGAGGATGTTTTGCAGCATGCGGCGTTGGCCGGCAAAAGCGTTGGTGCTCAAGCTGACCAGGATCCGCGGTACGGTTGCGGGAACTGCGGCGGCAGGCGTCCCCTGCCAGGTCACACCGATGTGGCTTACGGGCGGCGTCCCGCGCAGTGGGTCCAGGTCCTTACGTGCCGAGACGATCTGGAGTAGTCCGCGGCGTTCGGCGAACCTCGGGTCGATGCCCCGAGCTCGAAGAAACCAGCCCACCGGCCCCGCAGCGAGATCCTGGACCGCCCGGTAGAAGCAGTGGACGAAGACGATGGTGGGAACACCGGTGCGTTCGACTTCGGGGAGTGCTCCGACGAGCATCGTGTCGGCGACCACAGCATGTGCACCGAAACGCTGTGCGGCCTCGGTAATGCTGCGTCCCAGATTGCGGTCTGCTGCGAGCTGCGCGAAGTCGAACATCATGGCGGGCAACGGCCGTGGTGTGGTGGGGTCGAAATGTCTTCCGTTCGAGAAGGTTTCGAACGGAATTCGGGCCTTCTGCACTCGTTCGGCGATGCCGCTGTGGCCGATGATCCGAACGTCGACACCGCGTTTGTGTAACTCCCGTGCGACCGCAAGCTGGGGTGGCACGTTGCCGCCACCGTCGACGATGGCGAACAGGACCCGCATCGCTCTGTTGCTCATGCCGATGCCTCGGCCAACAGTGCATCCGTCATCAGCGCAAAGCGGTCGTGGACATCGTCGGCTGACAAGCCGCGGTCCAGCCGCAACAGCTTCCATGCGTAGACGTCGGTGGCGACGACGAGAACATCGACCACCCGGGACCGCGCCGAAGCGCCGGCAGGCAGCCGCGCCTCGAAGACGTCCTGGACCCAAGCGCGATGAGCGAGTCGGCCGGTGCTGTTCGCGCGAGCTGCTCGGGGATCGTGTTCGTTGGCCAACATTGCCAGGACGACTTCGCCGCGACTGTCGTAGTGCGCGATCAACACCCGCAGCGCTTCGTCGGAATCGCCGGCCGGTGGTGTGCGTTCGTCGACAATGTCGCGATAGGCCTGCGACCATGCGGCGTCGATCAGTGCCTCACGATTCCCGAAGTGACGCAGCACGGTCTTGACCGTCACACCGGCGCGGGTGGCCACCGACGGCAAGGTGATGTCGAAGGAGCGCTCGGCCATGAACGCATCGATTGCGGCCCTGAGGATGACCTCGCGGGTCGCGTCCTTGGCCACTTGCCGTGCGCCCATGGCATAGCTGCGGGTATCCGTGTCCGATTTCATGTCCACACATGTGTACATCAAATCTTGATTTGGAGTCAATGCCAATGGACGTCAATAGTGTGGCCGCCGCGAGGCGGCGCGGGTCAGCCCTTGTTGATGTTGTTTCCGGTGCCGAGGTTGTTGATCTTCGGACAGCTCGGTGCCGATCTTGTCGAAGACGACCTTGTTGTCCGCACCGCCGATGTTCACCGACGCACAGGAGCCCTTGACCGTCAGGGTGTTGTTGGAGCCCCCGACGTTCAGCGACTTGCCGTCTGGCGAACTCCGCTCTAGCGGGCCGGCAATTGCACTACCGTACGGTTCTCGGATTCGCCAAGAAAAGCGGAAAAACCCTCTCGCCATCGGGACCGGAAACGCAGCGGAATTCCGTTTTTCGTGGCGGATAGCTCTCGAGGTGCGGGGAGCCCGGATCCGCACGGGCAGCCAAGCCAGTGAACCGCCAGCCATCGAACTGGCGAACATCCGGATCCTTGCCGAGTTGGAGATCGCCAGGCGGGCGAACCGTCCCTCGATTCGCTCGGACTCTGCTCCTCTAGAT
>JBAXUD010000443.1:0-3220 GCA_037129875.1 Mycobacteriaceae bacterium | reverse complement strand
CCGTCGGCGACCGCGCGCAGCGCCCCCACGGTCAGCCGGTGCAGCGCGGTAGCCGGGGCATGCTCCTCCCCGGCGAGCCGCTCGGCGGTCTCCAGCACCGCACAGGCGCAGGTGTAGCGGCCGTAGTCACAGACGATGTCGGTGGCGAAGGCATCGATGGACACCACCTGCGTCACGATGTCGAGGTTGCGGCCGGGATGCAGCTGGACGTCGATATGGGCGAACGGCTCCAGCCGGGAGCCGAACTTGCTGCGGGTGCGGCGCACCCCCTTGGCGACCGCGCGGATCAGCCCGTTGTCGCGGGTGAGCAGGGTGATGATGCGGTCGGCCTCGCCGAGCTTGTGCTGGCGCAGCACAACCGCCCGGTCCCGGTACAGCCGCATCCGTCCAGTCTGTCACCGCGCTGGGACAACCGCGCGGACTGACACTCTAGAAACCCAGGCGGCCGAGCTGTTTCGGGTCCTGCTGCCAGTTCTTGGCGACCTTGACCCGCAGTTCGAGGTACACCTTGGTGCCCAGCAGCGTCTCGATCTGGCGCCGGGCGGTGGTGCCGACCTCTTTGAGCCGGGCCCCGCGGTGACCGATGACGATGCCCTTCTGACTGTCGCGTTCCACGTAGAGGATGGCGTGCACGTCGATCAGCGGACCCTGTTCCTCCGAACGGCCCTCCCGCGGGGTGACCTCGTCGATCACCACGGCCAGCGAGTGCGGCATCTCATCGCGCACCCCCTCCAGGGCGGCCTCGCGGATCAGCTCGGCCATCAGCGTCTCTTCAGGCTCGTCGGTGAGTTCCCCGTCGGGATAGAACGCCGGTCCCGGCGAGAGGTGCTCGACCAACACGTCGATGAGGACGTCCACCTGATCGCCCTTGGTGGCCGACACCGGGACGATGGCCGCCGCATGTTCGCCGGCCAACTCGTTGACCGAGAGTAATTGGGCCGCGACGCGCTCGCGGGAGACCTTGTCGGTCTTGGTGACGATGACGATCAGGGTCGTCTTCGGGGCCCCCTCGCGGATCTGTTCGAAGATCCACCGGTCCCCCGGACCGATGTCCTCGTCGGCGGGGATGCACAACCCGATCACATCGACATCGGAATAGGTGTAGCGCACCAGATCGTTGAGGCGTTTGCCGAGCAGGGTGCGGGGCCGGTGCAGCCCGGGCGTATCGACGAGCACGATCTGGAAGTCCTCGCGGTGCACAATCCCGCGGATGGTGTGACGGGTGGTCTGCGGGCGGTTGGAGGTGATGGCCACCTTGCTGCCGACCAGAGCGTTGGTCAACGTCGACTTGCCGGTGTTCGGGCGGCCGACGAAGCAGACGAATCCGGAACGGAAATCTTTCATTCTCGGGCGCCATCCGTCTTGTTGAAGGGTTTGACCAGGATGGTGCCCACGCGCACCCGCCCGCGGTGATCGGAGCCGCTCTCGGCGCGCAGTCTCAGCCCGTGCGAGACCACTTCGGAGCCGGGTAGCGGAACCCGCCCCAACTCGAGCGCCAGCAACCCGCCGACGGTGTCGACGTCGAGGTCGTCATCGAATTCGATGTCGTAGAGTTCGCCGACGTCCTCGATCGGCAGCCGGGGCGACACCCGGAAGACCTTGTCCCCCAGGTCTTCCACCGGCGCGACCTCGTCGGTGTCGTATTCGTCGGCGATCTCGCCGACGATCTCCTCCAGCACATCCTCGATGGTGACCAGACCGGCGGTCGCACCGTACTCGTCGACCAGCAGGGCCATGTGGACCCGGTCGCGCTGCATCTCACCGAGCAGGTCGTCCAACGGCTTGGAGTCCGGGATGAACACCACCGGGCGCATCACCTCGCCGACGGTGATGTCGCGGGCGGCCTCCACGGAGTAATACGTAAGACGCACAAGGTCTTTGAGGTAGACGACGCCGACGATGTCGTCGACGTCCTCACCGACCACCGGCATCCGGGAGTGCCCGCTGCGGATCGCCAGCGACGTCGCCTGGGCGGCGCTCTTGTCGCTCTCGATCCACACCATCTCGGTGCGCGGCACCATGACCTCGCGCGCCGGGGTGTCGCCGAGCTCGAAGACCGACTGAATCATCCTGCGTTCCCCGGCGGCCACCACCCCGCGCTGCTGGGCCAGGTCGACGACCTCGCGCAATTCGATTTCCGAGGCGAATGGCCCGTTGGCGAAACCACGGCCGGGAGTCAGCGCGTTGCCCAGCAGGATCAACAGCCGGCTGATCGGTGTGAGCAGCACCGAAATCGCCTGAAGTGGAAGAGCGGCACCAAGCGCGATCGGGTAGGCGTGCTGGCGGCCCAGGGTGCGCGGGCCGACCCCGACCGCGACGAAGCTGGCGACGGTCATGATGACCGCGGCACCGACCAGCGCCCACTTGAACGCAAAACGGTCGTGAAGATAAGCCACCATCAGAACGGTTGCGGTTGCTTCGCAGGCGATCCGAAGCAGCACAACAAGATTGATGTAGCGCGGCCGTTCCCTGACCACTCGGCTGAGCCGCACAGAGCCCGGGCGTTCGTCGCGGACCAGTTCCTCGATGCGTGCCATCGACACGGTGCCGATGGCTGCGTCGATGGCGGAGAACACTCCACCCAGCAGGATGAGGGCGATCGCGCCGGTCAGCGGCGCCAGTCCGGTCAATTTCCCCAGCCGGTCAATGCTCGAAGTATCAATGCTCGAAGTATCAATGCTCGAAGTTCCGGGACTTGTCGAGCAGGCTCTGGTCCCGTTCGGCTTGGCGCTCGGAGTGATAGGCGTTGACCTGGTCGGCGACCCATTCCTCGAGCAGCTGACGCTGCAGCGCGAACATTTCCTTTTCCTCGTCCGCCTCGGCGTGGTCGTAGCCCAGCAGATGCAGCACGCCGTGCACGGTGAGCAGCGCCAGTTCCTGGCCCAGGCTGTGACCGGCGGTGGCGGCCTGATCGGCGGCGAACTGCGGGCACAGCACGATGTCGCCGAGCATCGACGGTCCCGGTTCCGGTGCGTCCGGCCGGCCGCCGGGCTCCAGTTCGTCCATCGGGAAGCTCATCACGTCGGTCGGGCCGGGCAGGTCCATCCACCGCATGTGCAGGTCGGCCATCGCGGCGGTGTCCAGCAGCACCATCGACAGTTCGGCGGCCGGGTTGACGTCCATCTTGCGGATGACGAAACGCGCGACGCTGATCAGTTCCTCTTCGGACACGTCGATGCCCGACTCGTTGGAAACCTCGATACTCATGCGCGATTCGCCT
>JBAXUD010000442.1:0-3247 GCA_037129875.1 Mycobacteriaceae bacterium | reverse complement strand
CCTTGCGGTGCCTTCGAACACGGTCGCGTCGAAGCCGGCGGACTTGACCACCGCGCCCTCCGGGGCCAGCGATCCGTGCAGGATCGTGATGCCGCCGGTCGGGTGGATCGGGTTGTTCATTGCACGCAGCACCTTGCCGTCGAGATCCGGCGGATTGATGTGGGCGAGGTTCTCCGCCATGGTCTTTCCGGTGACGGTCAGCACGTCGCCGTGCAGCAGTCCGGCATCCAGTAGTGCCTTCATGATCACCGGCACGCCGCCGATGCGGTCGACGTCGGTCATCACGTTCTTGCCGAACGGCTTGACGTCGGCCAGGTGCGGCACCTTGGCGCCGACGCGGGTGAAGTCGGCCAGGGACAGCTCGACCTTGGCCTCGTGCGCGATCGCCAGCAGGTGCAACACCGCGTTGGTGGACCCGCCGAAGGCCATCACCACCGCGATGGCGTTCTCGAAGGCCTCCCTGGTGAGGATGTCGCGAGCGGTGATGCCGCGGCGCAGGAGTTCGACGACTGCCATGCCGCTGCGGCGGGCGTACCCGTCGCGGCGGCGGTCGGTGGCCGGGGGAGCGGCGCTGCCGGGCAGCGACATGCCCAGGGCCTCGGCGGCGCTGGCCATGGTGTTGGCGGTGTACATGCCGCCGCAGGCGCCCTCGCCCGGGCAGATCGCCCGCTCGATGGCGTCGACGTCCTCCCGGGACATCAGGCCGCGCGCGCAGGCGCCGACCGCCTCGAACGCGTCGATGATGGTGACCTCGCGTTCGGTGCCGTCGGACATCTTGGCCCAGCCCGGCAGAATCGACCCGGCGTAGAGGAACACCGCGGCCAGGTCCAGGCGTGCGGCGGCCATCAGCATTCCGGGCAGCGACTTGTCGCAACCGGCGAGCAGCACCGAACCGTCAAGCCGTTCGGCCATCATGACGGTTTCCACGCTGTCGGCAATGATCTCCCGCGACACCAGCGAGAAGTGCATCCCCTCGTGGCCCATCGCGATGCCGTCGGACACCGAGATGGTGCCGAACTCCATCGGGTAGCCGCCGGCCTCGAACACACCCTCCTTGACGGCCTTAGCCAGCCGTTGTAGAGACAAGTTGCACGGGGTGATCTCGTTCCACGACGACGCCACCCCGATCTGCGGTTTGGCGAAATCGTCGTCACCCATGCCCACCGCGCGCAGCATCCCGCGGGCGGCGGCCCGTTCCAGGCCATCGGTGACGTCGCGGCTGCGGGGCTTGAGATCCGGGGTTTCACTCACCGGACAAGTATGACCTGCTGGGGGTGGTCGCCCAAATTCCGTTTTATACCCCCGAGGGGTATGCGCTAGGCTGTCTCCCATGACCTCTGAAACCGGCGGCCACGGCTATTCGGCCAACAAGGAGAACTACGCGAAGCGACTGCGCCGGATCGAGGGGCAGGTGCGGGGTATCGCGAAGATGATCGACGACGACAAGTACTGCATCGACATCCTCACCCAGATCAGCGCCGTCAACAGTGCGTTGCAGTCGCTTGCTCTGGGCCTGCTCGACGAGCACCTGCACCATTGCGTCAGCGATGCCGTGGCCGCCGGCGGCGAGGAGGCCGACAAAAAACTGGCGGAGGCTTCAGCCGCAGTCGCGCGGTTGGTCCGGTCTTAGCGGGTCTCGACGGGGTATCGAACCGCCGGTCCGGCGCGTCGCGGAGTGATGCGGGGCCAGGTCGGCCGATACCGTGGTGATCGCCGCAATGACAGTCGAACTTTCCTCCCCGCCGCGTTCCGGCCCCTGGACACCACGGGTCGCGCTCGCGCTGGCAGTACTGGCCGCGGCCGCTTTCGTCTACGTGACCGCCGAGATCATGCCGGTGGGCGCGTTGCCGGCCATCGCAGCGGACATGCGGGTCAGCGAGGCCGTGGTGGGCACGCTGCTGGCCAGTTACGCCCTGGTGGCGGCGGTGGCCACGGTCCCGCTCGTCCGCTGGACCGCGGCCTGGCCGCGCCGGCGGACGTTGATGTTCACCCTGGTCTTCCTGACCGTCTCCCAGCTCATCTCGGCGTTGGCACCGACGTTCGCGGTGCTGGCCCTCGGCCGGGTGTTGTGCGCGCTGACGCACGGTCTGATGTGGTCGGTGATCGCCCCGATCGGGACCCGCCTGGTGCCGGCCACCCATGCAGCGCGCGCCACCATGGCGGTGTACGTGGGAACCGGACTGGCTCTGGTGGTGGGTAGCCCGCTGACCGCGGCCCTGAGCGCGGTGTGGGGTTGGCGGCCGGCCGTCGCGGCGATCACCGTCGCCGCCGTCGTGGTGCTGGTCGCCGCCCGCCTTGCGTTGCCCGAGATGACGGCGTCTGCCGACGCTGTGCACGCACGCCGCAGGCGTATCGGAGACCACCGCAACCGTCAGTTGCTCATCATGTGCGGCCTCACCCTGATCGGAGTGACCGGCCATTTCATCTCCTACACCTTCATCGTGGTGATCATCCGCGACATCGTCGGCGTCAGCGGCCCCAATCTGGCCTGGCTGCTGGCCGCATACGGCCTCGCCGGCCTGGCGGCGATGGGAGCGCTGGCGCGCCCGGGTGACCGTCGCCCCAAGTTGGCCGTCGCCGGTTGTCTTGCCGGGTTGATGCTGGTGTTCGCGGTGCTGGCCGGCCTCGGCCTGGGCGGCGGCGGCACTGTCGCCACCATGCTCACCGGCATCGTGGCCATCATCGCCTGGGGCGCGACGGCCACCGCCATGCCGCCGATGCTGCAGTCGGCGGCCATGCGGCACTGCCCGGAGGACCCCGACGGGGCCTCTGGCCTGTACGTGGCGGCCTTTCAGGTGGGGATCATGGCCGGCTCGTTGATCGGCGGCCTGCTGTTCGAACACGCCGGCGAGCCGGTCATGCTGATCGGGTCCGCGGTGCTGGTGGCCGCCGCGCTGGCCGGCCTGCTGGCGGGCCGCAACCTCTTCGCAGCGGTCCCTGCGACCAGCGAGAAGTAACGCTCATCACCGTCAGCCCGATCATCTGCACAGGTCAGCGCGTTAAACGGTTTTAGCGCGGCAATGACCATCGCCCGTGCTGTGTAACACTGGGATGACCGGCTTGTTGATGTGGAGGAGTTCTGTGATGCGGGTACGAGGCGTTCTGGCCGCCGCGCTGTGTGTGGTGGGTGTCGCGGCAAGCGGCACCGGCCCTGCGCTGGCCGATCCGGACCAGCCCCCGGTGGACCCGCAGGTGGTCGACGTGCCACCGCCTCCGCCTCCGCCTTGGGAGCAGCCGCCGATCGTGC
>JBAXUD010000441.1:0-3248 GCA_037129875.1 Mycobacteriaceae bacterium | reverse complement strand
TTGTGGAACTGGTTTGGGGCCTGCCGACCCACGGAAATTCACCCTAACACCGCCGCCGGAATGGCGGGGCTGACACACCGGCGCGCAAGATCACTGCGGGATGGTGACCGACGCCGCGCCGTCGCCCCGGCCGTATTTCCCGGGCGGTCCGCCGGCGATCATGCCCTGCAGGGCCAGCACCGCGGTGATCCGGCCGGATTCGACGCCGATGTCATCGACAGTGGTCACCGCACCGGCCATGGCGGCGTCGGACCGGGCGACGGCCACCGCCGAGACCCCGCTCGCCGTTCCGTCCCGGCCCGCCAGCACAACGCCCGAACCGTGCGGGGCCAGAGCCGCGGCGAACCGCGCCACGCTGACCCCCTGGTTGCCGGCGTCCTCGGGCAACGGGCCGCCGGTGACGACGACGGCGGTGTTGGCCGCCCCGAACCGGTTGGCGTAGGTGAGGAACCCGGTGTCGCGCAATGCGGCGAGCACGGTGTCGCGGGCGGCGTCGTCCACCGGCGCGATCTTGGGGTCGCGATTGATCAACAGGGCGATGCCGAGCAGGTCGCCGGCTTGCGCGCTCGGGTCCGCCAGAGCGGTGTTCAACTGGGCACCGGGTGGCACGACCGGCGAGTTGACCACTGAGCGCAGTTTCTCCGCGGAGTTGGCATCGATGAACTCGGTCGTGAGACCGAGGGTGCCGGCGAGCACTCCACCGGCCTGTCCGACCAGCCGGGAGACCGCGTCGACGTCGTCGTCCTCGGCATCGGGGGTGCGGATCAGTACCACCGACTTGCCGGCCAGCGCGTCCCGCACGATCCGCCCGGACATCTGCGCGTCGAATTGGTCTGCCGCCGCCAGCTTTTCGTTCAGCACGCTGTTCTTGCCGTCGAGTGCGGCGATCTGATCCTGCAGACTTCCCTTGTCGCCGCGCAGCCCGGAGACCAACGGCCCGGAGAGCGCAAACGAACCGAGCACCACGCCCAGCGCCAGCGCGAGAAAGACTGCGGCCAGCCAGATTACGCGGTGCCGACCTGATCGCACGCTAATTCAGCCAGCCCTGCACCCACACCGAAATCCGGTGCCAGTAGTTCGTCAGCCACTCGATCACCACGGCATCCGTCCGAGAGACCCACAGGGCGGCGATGACGGCCAACAGCACCGCCAGCACCAGCAGCGCAACCGCACCACCGGAGATGTGGCTGCGGTACAGCGTGGCAACGGCTTTGGCGTCGACGAGCTTCTCCCCCACCTTCAGGCGGGTGAGGAAGGTCGACGGATTGCTCTGGGCCCGGGACCGGTCGAAGAACTCCTCGATGCTCGCCGAGTGTCCCGCGCTGACGATCAGCGAGGCACCATGGTGATCGACGAGCAGCAGCGCAAGGTCGGTGGGCGAGCCGGCCGCCGGGAACGTCATCGCGCCGATTCCGAGATCCTGAATGCGCTCGAGGCCGCCGGCATGGCCGTCGGCGTCGGCGGGCAGCACCACCTGGGCGCCGCACTTGAGCACCTCCGCACTCATCTGGTCGACGTTGCCGACGATGAGTGCGGGGCGGTAGCCGTCGTTGCGCAGGATGTCGGCGCCGCCATCCACGCCGACCAGCACCGGCTGGTACTCCTTGATGAACGGCTTGAGGGCCTTGAGATCCTCCACGGCACCCGGTCCGTCGGAGACCACCACGACGTGGCGGCGGTAGACGTCGACGTCGATGTCCGGGATGCCGATGCCGTCGATGAGCAGCGGGCTCTCACTGCGGATGAATTCGATGGTGTTGCCGGCGAAGGCCTCCAGATGCGCCACCAGGCCGGTCTTGGCGTCGTGCATCAGGTCGGCGATTTCCTCGTCGGTGCGTTCCACGCCGTGCCCCAGACGACGGTCACCGGAGTAGACGCCGCCGTCGTGCAGTCGCACCTTGGCGCCGTCCTTGACCTTCTTGAAAATCTCCGAACCGGCGTTGTCGATGAGGATGATGTTGTTGGTCACCAGCACCTCGGGCCCCAGGTTGGGGTAGCGGCCGGAGATCGACGGCGAGGCATTCACCACCCCCACCACACCGGCCTCGACGAGCGCGTCGGCCGTCGCCCGGTCGAGATCGAGGACGTCGAGAACGGCGATGTCTCCGGGCCCGACGCGCCTCAGCAGGCGGTCGATGTCACGGTCAACGCGGGCATTCCCCGTGACGCCCGGTCGTGCGTTGGCATTACGTGTGAGAAGCGCAGACATCTTCATGCTCAGCGATTCTGTCGGCGGTGGCGGCCTTACCGGGTTAGGCGCGCCGTAACACCAGCCCCATTAGTCACATTTTTTCACACTGGCAACAGCCGGGATCAGGGCGCTTCCCGCTCGGCCTGCGCGGCGTCGAGCAGTTCGCGGGCATGCGCCCGGCCGGTGTCGGAGTCCCCCAGACCGGCCAGCATGCGGGCCAGTTCGACCACCCGCTGCTCGCTGTCGAGCCGGCGCACTTCGCTGGCCGGGCCGCTGCTGTCGACCACGAGGTGGGTGTCGGCGTAGGCGGCGACCTGCGGAAGATGGGTGACCACGATGACCTGATGACTGCGGGCCAGCCGGGCCAGCCGGCGGCCGATCTGGACGGCGGCGCGGCCACCGACGCCGGCGTCGACCTCGTCGAAGACCATGGTGGTGCCCTCAGCCGAGGCCGCCAGCACCACCTCAAGAGCCAGCATCACCCGCGACAGCTCGCCACCCGATGCGCTCTTCGTAAGGGGCAGCACCGAGTTCGAGTCCTGGGTGCCGCCCGGGGATCCACGACGTGCGGTGAAGCCGAACTCGACCAGGTCCACGCCATCGGAGCCGGCGTGGGCCAACTCCCCCGACGGCAGCCGCACCGGCGCGTTGTCATCATCGCGTGCGGGCAACGTCCACACGCCGACGGTGAAGTCGGCATCGGCCATCGCCAGCCCGGAGAGCTCCGCGGTGACCGCCGCCGCAAGTCCCGACGCCGCCGTGGCCCGCAGCTCGGACAGTTCCGCCGCGGCCCGGGCGACCTGTCCGGCGAGTTCGTCGACCCGCCGGGACAGACCGGCCAGCGCGTCCTCCGAGACGTCGAGTTGGGCCAGCCGGCGCCTGGCTTCGGCCGCCCAGGCCAGCACCCCGTCGACGTCGGCGGCATACTTGCGGGTCAGGCTGCGCAGTTGGGCCTGCCGCGCGAGCTTGACCTCCAGTGCGCTGGCGTCGGCAGGCAGGTCGGCCAGGAACTGGCTGAGCTCACCGGTGACGTCGCCGACCACATTGAGGACATCAC
>JBAXUD010000440.1:0-3263 GCA_037129875.1 Mycobacteriaceae bacterium | reverse complement strand
GCCCAGGATGATTCCGCCGACCATCGCGCCCATATCGGACTGTCCGCCCCGGCGGCTGGCCTGGTACTGGCGCTGGCCGGCTTGGACGTCGCTGTTCGCCAGCTGCTGGGCCTGCGCGGCCAGCAGCGAGGCGCCGTTGGCGTGCTTGATCGCCGCGTCGATGTCCGTCGTCTTCTTGGCTTCGGCCGCTTCCAGTTGACGCACCGCCTCGTTGAGCCGGGTGCGGGCTTCCGACCCGATGCTGCCGCGGCGGGTATCGATGTAATCGGACACCGAGCGAACCCGCGACTGCGCGGTGGCCAGCGCCTGCTCGTAGGAACGCTGCAACCGGTCGGCCGCTTCGCGCTCCTCGGCCACTCCTGCCAGCAGCCGGTCCAGTTCGGCATCGGCCTGGGTCAGCTGGGTGAAGGCGCCCAGCGGGTCGGCCGCGCCATTGCTCTGCGCGGCCGAGACGGCCTTGACCGCAGCGTCGCGTGCCACCGACAGCTCACTGGCTTTCGTCAGGCCGCCCCGGGCGAGTTGCTCGGAGGCCTGGTTGATACCCCGCTGGATGTCCTCGATCGCCGAGGGCAGCGTCGTGACCGCGCGGCGGATGTCGCTGGCCGCGCTGTCCACCGCGTCGAGCATCTTGTTGGCCTGCTGCAGGGCCGATTCGCCGCCCCGCACGGAGTCGACCAGGTCGCTCACCTCGCCGGCCACCGGCTTGGCCGACAGTTCACGGCCGCGGGTGATCGCCTTGTCGGCGAAGTCCAGACGCTCACGGGCGGCGTTGACATTGCGCGACACCGAGGCCAGCGCCGTCTCGTCGAACTCCCCGCGCAACCCGGTGAGCTTCTGCTCGGAGGGCTCGATCCGCGCCGTCACGGTCACCAGCTGCTGGGTCAGCGCATCGAGGCGCTCAGGGGCGTTGAACACCAGATCCCGCATCTGGTGGAAGGACTCGGTCTGGGTGTCGAGTTCCTTGTTGGCCCGGGCGGCCGAAACGACCACCCTGGTCAGCAGATCCCGCCGCTCGGGCAACGGCTCGGGAACGTTGTCGTCAAGCTTCTGGCGAACCACGAACGCCTGCTTGAGGGTTTCCCGGGCGCTGTCCACGGCGGCGGCGAACGGCGCGGTCTGCGCCTCACCGAACTCCTCGACCGCCAGTACCAACTCGTTGGCGCTGGTACGCACCGCGTTGTCCACCTCGACCACGATCGACTTCGACAGATCGTCGAGCGCGTCGATGGGCACCGACGCCAGCGCGGCCGGATCGGTGGGGTCGAGGTTCTTGGCGGCCGTGACGGCGGCCTCGTGCTGCTTGCGCCGCCGCTTGCGGCTCCACAGCATCATGGCCCCGATGAGCAGCAGCCCGATACCCGCGAGGATCACCAGCGGAAGCAGCGAGAAGCCGCCACCGCCCTTGCCGCTGCCCGCTCCGACGCCCTTGCCCAGTCCGGAGAGCCCAGTGGCGGCCGCCATGGCCGCACCGGCCCAGTCCTTGTTGCGCAGTGCCGGTTCGATGTTGTCGCGGCGGATGTTGTCGACCTTGGTCGAGCTGCCGCCGGCTGCGGCGGGGGAGACCAGGAAGGCGTAGGACCGCTGGTCGGTGGCCACCGCCAGGATCGCGTCCTCATTGCCCAGGTCGCTGATCTTCTGGGTCTGCTGTGCCCACCCCACGGCGCCCTGCGGCGCGAACGACTGAACGAACACCACCCAGAGGCGGACGTGCCGGTCGCTGTAGAGCTTGTCAACAGCCTTCTGCACCTCAGCCTGCTGGCGATCGTTGAGCGCCCCGGCGTTGTCGGTGACCTGGTCGGGCAGCCGGAACGGTGGCTCGGCGAGGGCCGAGGGGGCCAGCAAGGTGAATGCCGTCAGGATCGCGGCGAACAGACTGAGCAGACGGGCGAGGCGCATGACCGCCAATGTAGTAGCCCGCGGGCCGGGTAATCGGAGTTGCCAGCAAAACTTCGCGCCGATCATGCTCAGAGCGCAGGCTGGCAGACTGTTCCCTCGGTGACACAGACGGTGACGACGAACCAACCGGAGCGCTACGACGCGGCCGGCCGTGAGCGCGTGGTGGCAGAGCCGCCGAAGGCTGCGGCGCTGCCCGGAACCAGCGCCGAGCACCGCACCGATTTCGCCCGTGACCGGGCCCGGGTGCTGCACTCCGCGGCCCTGCGCCGCCTGGCCGACAAGACCCAGGTGGTGGGACCGCGGGACAGTGACACCCCGCGCACCCGGCTGACCCATTCGCTGGAGGTGGCCCAGATCGGTCGCGGAATGGCCGCCCCGCTGGGCTGCGACCCCGACCTGGTGGACATGGCCGGCCTCGCGCACGACATCGGCCACCCGCCGTACGGGCACAACGGCGAGCGGGCGCTCGACGAGTTCGCCGCGGGCGTCGGCGGATTCGAGGGCAATGCCCAGAACTTCCGGATCCTCACCCGGCTGGAGCCGAAAGTCCTTGAGGCTCAAGGCGCCGAGATGAGGAGCGTCGGGCTGAACCTGACCCGTGCCGCGCTGGATGCGGTGACCAAGTACCCGTGGCAGCGCCCGGAATCAGGCGGCAAGTTCGGCTTCTACGCCGACGACGCCGCCATCGCCGACTGGGTGCGCATCGGCGCCCCACCGCACCGGCCCTGTCTGGAAGCGCAGGTGATGGACTGGGCCGACGACGTCGCCTATTCGGTGCACGACGTCGAGGACGGCGTGGTCTCCGGTCGCATCGACCTGCGGGTGCTCGCCGACGACGACGCTGCGGCGACGCTGGCCCGGCTGGGCACCTCGGTGTACGGATCCGACGCCGACCCGGCCGAACTCGAGGCCGCCGCCAGGCGGCTGTCCGAGCTCCCGGTCGTCGCCGCTGTCGGCCGCTACGACGCCACCCTGACGGCGTCGGTCGCCCTCAAGCGGCTCACCAGCGAACTGGTCGGGCGATTCGCATCGGCGGCGATCGCCGAGACGCGCCGGCTCCTCGGTCCCGGGCCGCTGGTGCGCTACCAGGCTGACCTGCACGTACCGGCCGGGGTGCGGGCCGAGGTCGCCGTTCTCAAGACCCTGGCGTTGCAGTTCATCATGTCCGACCCGCGACACCTGGCCATCCAGGCCGAGCAACGCGCGCGCGTCCACCGGGTGGCCGGCCGCCTCCTCGCCGGTGCGCCGGCCACCCTGGACGCCCTGCTGGTGCCCGACTTCGAGGCCGCCGACGACGACGGCGCCCGGATGCGCGTGGTGGTGGATCAGGTCGCCTCCTACACCGAGGGGCGACTGGAGCGTATCGA
>JBAXUD010000044.1:0-13337 GCA_037129875.1 Mycobacteriaceae bacterium | reverse complement strand
AGAGAAATAGCCGTCGTCGGCTTCGCACACGCACCGCACGTCCGCCGCACAGACGGCACCACCAACGGTGTGGAGATGCTGATGCCGTGTTTCGCCGAGGTCTTCGGAGAGCTCGGTATCGCCCAGAAGGACATCGGGTTCTGGTGCTCGGGCTCCTCGGATTACCTTGCCGGCCGGGCATTTTCGTTCCTGAACGCTATCGACGCGATCGGCGCGGTGCCCCCGATCAACGAGTCCCATGTCGAGATGGACGCCGCCTGGGCGCTCTACGAGGCTTACATCAAGGTGCTCACCGGCCAGGTGGACACCGCGCTGGTGTACGGGTTCGGCAAGTCCAGCGCCGGGACCCTTCGCCGGGTGCTCGCTTTGCAGACCGACCCGTACACCGTCGCGCCACTGATGCCTGACGCGGTGTCGATGGCCGGCCTGCAGGCCCGCCTCGGTCTGGATGCCGGGAAGTGGACCGCCGAGCAGATGGCCCAGGTTGCGCTGGATTCCCTTGCCGTCGCGGGGCGCACCGACTCCGTCGAGTCGGCGAAGAGCGTCGATGAACTACTCGGCCGGCCTTTCTTCGCCGACCCACTGCGCCGCCACGACATCGCCCCGATCACTGACGGCGCCTCGGTGATCGTCATCGCCGCCGACGATCGCGCCCGCGCACTACGCGAAAGACCAGCCTGGATAACAGGTTTCGAGCACCGTATCGAGACACCGGCGATCGGGGCGCGTGACCTCACCACCTCACCGTCGACCACCACCTCCGCCAGGGTCGCGACCGGCGGGGACGTCGGCTCCATCGACGTCGCGGAGATCTACGCCCCTTTCACCCATCAGCAGCTGATTCTCACCGAGGCCATCGGTTTGAACGGGTCGACGAAGGTCAACCCCTCCGGCGGGGCGCTGGCGGCCAACCCGATGTTCTCGACGGGCCTGGAACGGATCGGTTTCGCTGCGCGACATATCTTCGACGGCTCGGCCGGGCGGGTGCTGGCGCACGCCACCAGCGGCCCTGTGCTGCAACAGAATCTGGTCGCCGTGCTGGAAGGGAAGGGTTCCTGATGGCCGCGCTGACGACGATGCAGAGCGAGGCACGAGCGATGCGGAGGAGTGGCGCAGATGGCTAAGAAGCAACTGGCCGCGGTTCTGGGCACCGGGCAGACCAAGTACGTAGCCAAGCGCACCGACGTCTCGATGAGCGGCCTGGTGCGCGAGGCCATCGACAAGGCACTCGCTGACAGCGGTTCGACGCATCACGACATCGACGCCGTCGTGGTGGGCAAGGCCCCGGATTTCTTCGAGGGCGTGATGATGCCCGAGTTGTTCATGGCCGACGCGATGGGCGCCACCGGCAAGCCCCTGATCCGGGTTCATACCGCCGGTTCGGTCGGCGGATCGACCGGCGTGGTGGCGGCGAGCCTGGTGCAGTCCGGCAAGTACCGGCGGGTGCTGGCGGTTGCCTGGGAGAAGCAGTCGGAGTCGAACGCCATGTGGGCGTTGTCGATTCCGGTGCCTTTCACCAAGCCGGTCGGCGCCGGCGCCGGGGGGTACTTCGCCCCACACATTCGCGCCTACATCCGCCGGTCCGGCGCACCGGACCATATCGGCGCCATGGTGGCGGTCAAGGACCGCCTCAACGGCGCCAAGAACCCATTGGCCCACCTGCACCAGCCCGACATCACCCTGGAGAAGGTGCTGGCATCGCAGATGCTCTGGGACCCGATCCGGTTCGACGAGACCTGCCCGTCCTCGGACGGGGCATGCGCGGTCGTCATCGGCGACGAGGCGACCGCCGACCTGAGGGTGGCCGAAGGTAATCCGGTGGCCTGGGTGCACGCCACCTCTCTGCGCACCGAGCCGATCGCGTACTCCGGCCGAGATCAAGTCAACCCGCAGGCCGGTCGCGACGCGGCCGCGGCGTTGTGGAAATCCGCCGGGATCACCAGTCCCATCGACGAGATCGACGTCGCCGAAATCTACGTGCCGTTCTCCTGGTTCGAGCCGATGTGGCTGGAGAACCTGGGTTTTGCGCCCGAGGGCGAGGGCTGGAAGCTCACCGAGGCGGGCGAGACCGCGATCGGCGGCCGACTCCCGGTCAACCCCTCCGGCGGGGTCTTGTCCTCCAACCCGATCGGGGCATCGGGCATGATCCGCTTCGCCGAGGCGGCCATCCAGGTGATGGGCAAGGCCGGCGAGCATCAGGTGCCGGGGGCACGCAAGGCACTCGGCCACGCCTACGGCGGCGGTTCGCAGTACTTTTCGATGTGGGTGGTCGGCAGCGACAAGCCAACGGCAAGCACCCGGTGACACTTTGACGATTGGGAGATCGCATGGGCAACAAGGACGTTAACCTCTCCCGCCGCTACCTCCTGGGTGCGATCCCGGTGCTGGCGCTGGCCGCCGCGGCGTGCGGGTCCAACCACACGGTCGAGGAAGTGAGGCAGGAGGCCGGTCCGGCGCCCAAACCCGCGACGCCCGACGAGGCGATCCGGGTTCTCGCCGATGGGAACGCCCGTTTCGCCGCACGCACCCCGAAGATCCATGACACCGCCGACATCGAGGTGCTCTGGAGTGACATCAAGCAGGGCCAGAGCCCGTTCGCGACCATCCTCGGGTGCGCCGACAGCCGGCTGGCGCCCGAACTCATCTTCGATCAGTTCGTGGGCGACATCTTCGTCGTGCGCGAGGCCGGCAACACCGCGGAAACGTCGACCGACCTCGGCAGCCTCGAGTACGGCCAGGCGGTGCTGAAATCCAAGGCCCTGGTGGTGATGGGCCATTCCGATTGCGGCGCAATCAAAGCAGCATTCAAGAATGACCAGGTCGGCGGCAACATGCAGGCGTTCGTCGACTTCATCAAGGCCGGTATCACCGGGGCAACCAGCCTCGACGACGCCATCGAGCGCAACGTGCGCTCGGTGATCGACCACATTCGCAAGAACAGCCAGATACTGCGCGACGCGGAGCAGACCGGCGCCGTCAAAATCGTCGGAGCCATCTACGACATCGAGACAGCCACCGTCCGCTTCCTGTGATCTGCTACTCGACCTCTTTCAGACCGGTGAGGTAGCGCTGCGCCAGATCGCGGTAGGCCTGCGGGTTCGCCTGTACCCACATCTCGGCACGGGTTCCGGCAATGGGCCCCTTGACCTTCGCCGGTGCGCCGGTGACCAGGACGTCGGGCGGGATATGGGTGCCGCCGATCACCAGGGAGTGTGCGGCGATCAGGCTGCGCGCCCCGATGACGGCGCCGTCGAGGATCGTGCAGTGGTTCGCGACCAGTGCCTCCACACCAACGTGCGCGCCGTGGATCGTGCACATATGGGCGATGGTGGCGCCGGGGCCGACGTCGACCGGGATCCCGGGCGGCGCGTGCAGCACTGAACCGTCCTGCACGTTGGCGCCCTCCCGGATGACCACCGGTGCGTAGTCGGCCCGCAGCACCGCGTTGAACCACACCGATGCCCCCGCCTCGACGGTCACGTCCCCGACCAGGACAGCGGTCGGGGCGATGAACGCGGTGGGGTCTACTTTGGGGGCACGGCCCTCGAACTCGTACATCGGCATCGCTCACATATACCGCACCAGCGCCGCTTCGGCAGGCGCGTTCTTGCGGGACGGCGGCGCAAAACTGTAACGTGTTCTAATTAGAGACACACAGCGGAGGGGCGACATGACCGACGTTCGCGAGATCGACACCGGAACCCTGCCGGACCGGTACGCCCGGGGTTGGCACTGCCTGGGCCCCGTGAAGGCCTTCCGGGACGGTGAGCCGCATTCGGTCCACGCGTTCGGGACCAAAATCGTGGTGTTCGCTGATGAGAGCGGCGACCTGCACGTCCTGGATGGCTACTGCCGGCACATGGGCGGAGATCTGTCGCAGGGCACCATCAAGGGCGACGAGATCGCCTGCCCGTTCCACGACTGGCGCTGGGGTGGCGATGGGCGTTGCAAGCTGGTGCCCTACGCCAAGCGCACCCCCAAACTGGCCAAGACCCGTTCGTGGCATACCGACGTCCGTGGGGGGCTGCTGTTCGTCTGGCACGACGCCGAGGGCAATCCGCCCCAGCCCGAGGTCCGAATACCCGAGATCCCCGAGCAAGCCAGCGACGAGTGGACCCAGTGGAACTGGAACTCGATGCTCATCGAAGGTTCCAACTGCCGCGAGATCGTCGACAACGTCACCGACATGGCGCACTTCTACTACATCCACTTCGGCCTACCGACGTACTTCAAGAACGTCTTCGAGGGCCACGTCGCCACCCAGTACCTGCACAACGTCGGCCGTCCCGACGTCGGCGGCATGGGCACTGCCTACGGCGAGTCGCACCTGGACTCCGAGGCCAGCTACTTCGGCCCGTCGTTCATGATCAACTGGCTGCACAACACCTACGGCAGCTACAAAGCCGAGTCGATCCTGATCAACTGCCACTACCCGGTGAACCAGGACTCCTTCATGCTGCAGTGGGGCGTGATCATCGAGAAGCCCAAAGGCCTCGACGATGCGATGACGGAGCGGATCTCCGCGGCCTTCATCGACGGCGTCAGCAAGGGATTCCTCCAGGACGTCGAGATCTGGAAGCACAAGACCCGCATCGAGAACCCGTTGCTGGTCGAGGAGGACGGCGCGGTCTACCAGATGCGTCGGTGGTATCAGCAGTTCTACGTCGACGTCGCCGATATCAGTCCGGAGATGACCGATCGTTTCGAACTCGAGGTCGACACCGCCAAGGCCAATGAGAAGTGGCATGTCGAGGTCGAGGAGAACCTGCGCCGGCAGGCCCGTGAGGCGGGGCAGCCCGCGTCATGACCTCCGATCAGCGGCCCGACGTCGACGAGATCGCCAGGTCGATGCTGCTGCTGCACGGTGTGCATGACGATGAACATCGTCCCGGTGACGACAACGATCTGACGTCCTGGGCCAAAGCACCCGACTTCTCCGACGATCCCCAGCGGGCTGCCGCCCTTCACGAGGCCACCCGACGGGACCGCGAGCGCTACCTCACCTCAGGGCTGGCTGAGGTGGATTGCCGGTTCTGCCACGCCTCGGTGAAGGTGAAGAAGCTGGGAGCGCCCTATACCGCCGTGCAGTGGAGCACCGAGGCTTCGGGACGGTGCGCCTTCTTCGCCGAGATCCGAGCCGACGGCGGCAACAGTGCCCGGGTGCCGTCCTGCCCGCGGTTGGGTGACAGCATCAGACACGCTGTGGCCGAAGGGTGTTTGGAGGAATACTCCAGCGCGCCGGCCCCCGGCGACGGATAGGTCTTTCACAGACCCTTGAACCGCTCCTTGACCTGATCCTCGGTCAGCCCATAGTCGGCCAGCGAGTAGGTGTGCTTCGGGGCACGCGGACCCTGCTTGCTCTCCTCGTCGGTGGCCTCGATGGCGGCCAACGAATCCTCGGTCAGTTCAATGCCGAAGTGCGCGTAGATGTTCGCAACGGTGCCGATCGGGTCGCGGATCAGCTCGAAATAGTCGACATCGCAGAATTGCGCGGGATTCGCAGTGGCGCGCACAGCGTTGAACCGCTCCAGCCCGCGCGACCACGTCTCCAGCGCGTCAGCACCGATCGTCGCGCCGACGAAGCTGTGCGACCAGCCTTCGGTGGTGTGCTGCGCCAGCGAGCACATCGACGCCATGATGGTCTCAGCCGGGCGGTGACACTGAATCACCAGCGCATCGGGATAGGTCGCCAGCAGCGCGTCCAGGGCGAACAGGTGGCTGGGATTCTTGAGCACCCAGCGCTTCTCGGGATCGTTGAGACCGATCAACTGAAGATTCCTGCGATGCCTCTGGTAGGGCTTGGTCCAGTCCTGTCCGGCCAGCCACTGCGCATAGGTGGGGACATGGGCCAGAGTCTCGTAGGACACCGAATGCACCGACTGGCGTAGCAACTGCCAACACTCCTCAACCTCGTCGGCGGTCATGTAATGCAGGCCGGTGTAGTCGGGATTCTCCTCGTGCGCCTTCTTGAATCGCGCATCCAGCTCGGCGAAAACCGGGTTCTGCGTCCATGTTTCGCGAGGCGGCCGAGGCTGGGGGAATTCCGCGAGCCACAACTCCAGACCCTGATGACGCGGGTCTCCGCACAGCAGACGGTGCAGCGCGGTGGTGCCGGTTCGCGGCAGGCCGGTCACGAAGATCGGCGCGGTGACCGGAACGTCGACGTAACCGGGATGCTGCTTCCAGGACGCCTCGCTGAGCAGCCGGGCAACCAGGGCGTTACGCAGGAAGAACCGCGACATCTTGCTGCCGATTTCGGTGAAGCCGGCGTCGCGCCGGTAGGAATCCAGCAGGACCGAGAGCGCCTCGATGTAGTTGTCGTCATCGGTGCCGAAGTCGTCGAGGCCGACGGTCTTGACCGCCGAGGCCTTCAGGTCCTCGACGGTCCCGACATCGGTGCGCGGCGGCGGTGTACTCATTGCTCGACTCCCACTCGCTCCGTCACGCCTTGTACTCCCCGCAGTTCACGTCGAGGGTCGCCCCGGTGATGCCGCTGGAGAGATCACTGGCCATGAACAGGATCGCCGAGGCCACCTCGTCCTCGGTGGGCAGCCGCTTGAGGTCGGATGCGGCCGCAGCGGCGGCATAGATGTCCTCTACCGTCGTGCCGAACTTCCCGGCCTGGTGGGCGAAGTAGCTCTTGAGGGTACCGCCCCAGATGTAGCCCGGAGCAACGGAATTCACCCGGATTCCCTGTCCACCGAGTTCAGTGGCCAGCGACTGGGACATGGCCAGGAGCGCCGCCTTGGCCATCTTGTAGGCACCGTACTTGGGCTGCGAATGCCGGATCACCATCGAGTTGACGTTGACCACCGACCCCTTGGCCTCCGCGAGAGCCGGGGTGAAGCCCTGGGTCAGCCGCAGCGCGCCGAGCACCGTCAACTCGATCGCGTCGCGGATGTGCTGAAAAGTGGTGTCGGCCAACGGCTTCATCGACGGAACCCGGAACGCGTTGTTGATCACGACGTCGACCTTGCCGTATGTCGCCATCGCCTCAGCGACGAGGTTGTCGACCTGGGCGTCGTCGGTGATGTCGGTGCCCACGGCCAGGGCCCGACGCCCCAAACCGGTGACCTCTTTGGCCACCTCATCGAGTCGTTCCACGGTGCGCGCCGCCAGTACCAGGTCCGCACCGGCTTCCGCGCATCGACGGGCCAGGGTGGTGCCGAGCGCAGGCCCAACCCCGCTGATCACGACGACCTTGTTCTCCAGTAGACCGGCCATCCGCTATCCCACCATCCTGTTCTGAATCTGCATCTGGCGCATCGCAATCCGGGCCCGCCAGTCCTCGGCGGAAATCCGGTTACTGTCGTAATACGGGAGGTGATCCGCTACCGCGGCAGCATCGATCAGTTCCACCGTGGGCCCGTCGGCCTCGGTCAGCTCCCGTGACACCCGTTGCCACCGGAACTGCAGGAAGCCCTTGCGGTGCCCGGTGGTCTCCACCCAGTTGGTGACTCCCGGATTCTGCTCGGACACGACGATGCGGATCTTGCCGTCCGGATCCGCCTGTGCCTGAGTCCCGTTCAGCGATGTCTGGTGATTGATGTAATCCAGCGAGATGTACCACAGGCTGCCCAGTTGGAACCCGAGGTAGGGCGCGTCGGTGACGGGCAGGGTGATCACCAGCGCCTGTTCCGGTGTGAGTTCGAAGTGGCCGGCCGAGGAGTACTGGGTGGCCAGACCGCCGGGCGTCAGCCGCGGCGCGACCATGGTGTTGACCGGAAGGTTCGTGTAGAACCACTGCGGGAACGTCAGCCAGGTCTTGACGCGTTGCACGAGCTGCTTACCCGCTGTGGCCCAGCGCTTTTCGATCAGTTCCGGGGTGAGCGGCGGCGGGGCGGTGCCGGCGGTGTCGATGCGGGCGATCGCGACGTGGCCGCGCCGGGCGGACCAGTCGTTGTAGACCTCGCGGATCACCAGTTGGGCGTTGCTCGCCGGGGTGAAGCGCCATTCGAACGTTCCGTCGGCGGCGACGTCGAGTTTGCGGTCGTCGAAGGCGGTCTCGCTGTCGGGGACGTTGGCGTCGGTGTACTCGCCGCCGAGGAGTTGGAAACTCAGGTCGGTGGTGGTGCCGCGCTGACCGGTGACGACGTACTCGCGCCCCGCGGCCACCCGGGTACCGAAGTACAGGGTGTCGGGGTTGTCCAGGCCCATCTTGGTGAACGGGCCGGTGCCGGACTGCAGGAAGGGATGGTCGCGGTCGTAGTCGAACGCGATATGGGTACAGGCGGCGATGCCGCCGGCCAGATACTGCAGGCCTTCCAGGAGGTCGGCCTCGGTCTCGATGTGCGGGGCCGCGCGTACCAGTTGCTCGGCCTCTGCGATGGCGTCCAACAGGGGCTGAGCATAGATCGGCACCAGGGAAATCTAGAACGTGTTCTAGTACGGAGTCAACCAGCGGCCCGGCATCAGTTGACGCTGGCCAGGGCGAACGGCAGCACTTCGGTCGCGCCGGCCTTGCGCAGCACGCGCGCCGCCATCGTCAGTGTCCAGCCGGTGTCGGCCACGTCGTCGATCAGCAACACCGGTCCGGCCACCGGACCGAGGTCCGGCGCGTCCCACGCATCGGTCAGGGCGGCGACGCGGTAGGCGGAGTTGGCCGCGGTCACCGGCCGACGTTCGGGGCTGTAGCGCAGCGTGCCCAGGTTGGCCAGCCGTCCCAAATCGGCGATGCCGTCCACCAGTGAACTGATCAGCACCGGGTGGGTGTCGGAGTCCAGGCCCATCACCGCCACCGGCCGGGTCTCCCAACCCCAGGCGGCGAGGACGGCGACCGCGGCTTTGAGAACATCGGCCGGAACGGGTTGGTCCGGGTCTCCGAGCAGTCGACGAAGCCGGCCTCCCCAGCCGAGGTCGGTGAGACGCCCGATCACCCGCCCGGCAGCGGGTCCGTCGCTGATCCGACCGGACAGTTCGCCGAATTTCCCGGGCCCGAGTTTCGCCATACCGGTCGGCCACTGCTTGCGGGGGCTGAGTTCGACCCCGGGGCGCTGCAACCGCTCCCGCGCGGCGTCGAGTGTCGATGAATCGACCTGCCCGCCA
Organism: Mycobacteriaceae bacterium; assembly: GCA_037129875.1. GTDB lineage: Bacteria > Actinomycetota > Actinomycetes > Mycobacteriales > Mycobacteriaceae > Mycobacterium. The sequence continues at coordinate 4,292 of JBAXUD010000044.1, read as the reverse complement.
TATCGGGCGCCGGAACAGTTGTCGCACCGGCCGCAGGCCGCACCGTCGGACAGTTCGGGGTCGTCCAACTGCGCACGCAAAAAGGCCATCCGGCATTCACCGGTGGTCTGATAGTCGAGCATCGCCTGCTGTTCACGACGCCGGGCCTCGTCGAGTTTGCGATAACGCGCCTCGTCGTAGACCCAGGGCTCGCCCGTGCCGATCCAGCCGCCTTTCACCCGCCGGACCGCACCGTCGACGTCGAGGACTTTGAGTACCATCTCCAATCGGGACCGGCCCAGGTCCACCAGCGGCTCGAGTGCCGCCGTGGACTGCGCCCGATCCGGCTCGAGGACGTCAATCACTCTGCGCACCAAAGATTCCGGTGGGAACGCCACCGAGGCGAAGTAGCTCCAGATATCCCGGTCCTCGGACCCCGGCAGCAGGATCACCTGCGCACTGGCGGTCGACCGGCCGGCGCGGCCGACCTGCTGGTAGTACGCGATCGGCGACGACGGCGCACCGAGGTGGATGACGAAGCCGAGGTCCGGCTTGTCGAACCCCATCCCCAGGGCGGACGTCGCCACCAGGGCCTTGACCCGATTGGCCAGCAGGTCGGCCTCGAGTTGCTCGCGTTCGGCTGCATCGGTGGCACCGGTGTAGGCGGCGACGTCATGGCCGAGGTCGCGCAGCAGCGTGGCGAGATCGCGTGCCCCAGCGACGGTCAGGGTGTAGATGATGCCCGAGCCCTCCAGCGAATCCAGTTGTGCGGCAATCCATGCGGCTCGCTGCGCCGGGCCGGGAATCTGCACGACGGACAGGTGCAGGGACTCGCGGTCCAGACCGCCGCGCAGCACCAGGGTATCGGCGCCGCCGACGCCAAGCTGTGCGGCGACGTCGTCGACGACCCGGTCGTTGGCGGTCGCCGTGGTGGCCAGAACGGGAGTGTCGGTGCCCAACTCGGCCACCAGAGTGCGGATGCGCCGATAGTCGGGCCGGAAGTCGTGGCCCCAATCCGATACGCAGTGGGCCTCGTCGACCACCACCAGCCCCGCGTCGGCGGCCAGCGACGGCAGCACGTTGTCGCGAAACTCCGGGTTGTTCAGCCGCTCCGGACTGACCAGCAGCACATCGAGGTCACCGGCTGCGACACGAGAGTGAATGTCATCCCATTCGGTCACATTGCCCGAGTTGATCGTGGCCGCGCGCACTCCGGCGCGCTGTGCGGCGGCGACCTGGTTTCGCATCAGGGCCAGCAGAGGGGACACGATGACGGTGGCTCCGCGGCCCTGTTCGCGCAGCAGCTTCGCGGCGATGAAGTAGACCGCCGACTTGCCCCACCCGGTGCGCTGCACGACCAGCGCACGCCGTCGCTGCACGACCAAGGCCTCGATCGCGGTCCATTGGTCCTCGCGGAGCACCGCACCTTCCCCGGCAAGCTGTTCGAGGAGCGCCTGGGCGCGATCGCGAGTGGCGGTCGTCAGCCCTTCTCCTGCTCGCGCTTGATCTGCTCGCGCTGGATCTCAAGGGCGATGTCGATCAGCTGGTCCTCCTGACCGCCGATCAGCTTGCGCTGCCCGGCGCGGTGCAGAAGTTGGTGGGCCGGGACGCCATAGCGCTCGGACTGTCGGATGGCATGTTTGAGAAAGCTGGAGTAGACGCCGGAGTAGCCCATGATGAGCGCGTTGCGGTCCAGCAGGCACTCGGCCGGCATGGCCGGGGCGACGACTTCCTCTGCCGCATCGGCGATGTCGAAGAAGTCGATGCCGGTCTTGACACCGATCTTGTCGAACACCCCGATCAAGGCCTCGACCGGGGCATTGCCGGCGCCGGCCCCGAAGCGGCGCACACTGCCGTCGATCTGCTTGGCTCCGGCGCGCACCGCCTCCACCGAATTGGCCACTCCCAGGCCGAGATTCTCGTGGCCATGAAAACCAACTTGAGTATCCGACCCCAGTTCGGCCACCAGAGCCGCCACCCGGTCGGCGACCTGGTCGAGGACCAGTGCTCCGGCGGAGTCGACGACGTACACGCACTGGCAGCCGGCGTCGGCCATGATGCGGGCCTGGGCGGCGAGTTTCTCCGGCGCCAGGGTGTGGCTCATCATCAGGAAACCGACTGTCTCCAGACCGAGTTCGCGCGCCAGGCCGAAGTGCTGGATGGACACATCGGCCTCGGTGCAGTGGGTGGCGATGCGGCAGATCGATCCGCCGTTGGACTGCGCCTCCCGGATGTCGTCCTTGGTCCCGACGCCCGGCAGCATCAGGAAGGCGATCTTGGAGTCGGTGACGGTTTCGGCGGCGATCTTGATGAGTTCCTGCTCGGGCACCTTGGAGAACCCGTAGTTGAAGCTGGACCCGCCGAGGCCGTCGCCGTGGGTCACCTCGATCACCGGCACACCGGCCGCGTCCAGTGCCGCGACGATGGCGTGTACCTCCTCCTTGGTGAACTGGTGACGCTTGTGGTGGGAGCCGTCCCGCAGTGAGGTGTCGGTGATCCGGACGTCGAAGATGTGGTCGTTCATCGTGCCCCTCCGGTGGCCGTGCTGGACCGTTCGTTCGTTGTTTGCCTGGCCATCTCCTCGCCGACCTTCGTCGCAGCGGCCGTCATGATGTCGAGATTGCCCGCATACGGCGGCAGGTAGTCGCCCGCTCCTTCGACTTCCACGAACGTCGTCACGACGTGGCGGCCGCCGTTGACCACCGACGGCTCGTCGAACTGCGGCTCGTTGAGCAGCCGGTAGCCGGGTACGTAGGTCTGCACCTCGGCGACGACGTCGTGAATGGATTGAACGACGGCGTCGCGGTCGGCGTCCTCGGCAATCTCGCAGAAGATCGTGTCGCGCATGATCATTGGCGGATCGGCCGGATTGAGGATGATGATCGCCTTGCCGCGCGCAGCCCCGCCGATGGTCCGAACGCCATTGCTGGTGGTCTTGGTGAATTCGTCGATATTGGCCCGGGTGCCCGGCCCGGCAGATACCGACGCCACCGAGGCGACGATTTCGGCATAGGGAACTCCGCCCTGATCGGCGACAGCTCGGGACACCGCGTAGACGATCGGGATGGTGGCCTGCCCGCCGCAGGTGATCATGTTGACGTTCGGGGCGTCGAGGTGCTCGCGCAGGTTGGCCGGGGGCACCACTGCGGGCCCGACGGCTGCCGGGGTCAGATCGATGGCGGTGATCCCGGCCTCCCGATAGCGCGGGGCGGCAGCCTTGTGAACGTAGGCGGAGGTGGCCTCGAAGACCATGTCCGGCTTCTCCGATTGGGCCAGTAACCAGTCGACGCCTTCGTGGCTGGTTTCCAAACCGAGTTTGCGGGCCCGGGCCAGACCTTCGCTGTCCGGGTCGATCCCGATCATCCAGCGCGGCTCGAGCCACTGCGAGCGCAGCAGTTTGTACAACAGGTCGGTGCTGATGTTGCCCGAGCCGACGATCGCGACCGTCTTCTTCTGAGCCACTGGGCTTTTCCCCTATCGAATTAGTCGAAGGACTATTGGAATTATTCGAACGACAGGCGAACCGAACCGAGTCCGGCGAAGTCCGCGACGAACGCATCCCCCGGACGGGCGTCGATAGCGCGGGTGCAGGAGCCGGGGAGCACGATGTCGCCGGCCTTCAGGCGGACCCCGAAGCTATCCACCTTGCGGGCCAGCCAGGCCACCGCGGTCACCGGATTGCCCAGAACCGCATCGCTGCGGCCCTCGGCCACCACCTCGCCGTTACAGGTCAGCACCGCGTCGATCGCGGTGATGTCGACGTCCTTCGGTGACACCCGTTGCGGCCCCAGAACGAAGCCCGCCGAGGAGGCGTTGTCGGCGATGGTGTCGCACAAACCGATCTTCCAGTCCTTGATCCGGGTGTCGATCAATTCGATCGCCGGGACGAACGCCGCGGTGGCCGCCAGCACGTCGTCCTCGGTGCAGCCCGCGCCCGGCAGGTCGTCGGCGAGGATGAAACCGACCTCGACCTCCACCCGGGGATAGAGATACTTCCCCGCCGGGACGGGGACGTCCTCGAATACCTCCATCTCGGCGAGCAGGTGGCCGTAGTCCGGTTCGTCGACGCCCATCATCGTCTGCATGGCTTCCGACGACAGCCCGACCTTGTGGCCGACGACAACGGCGCCCGCGGTGACGCGGTGACGGATGTTGATGAGCTGAATCTCGTAGGCATCGACCACGTCGATGCCGGGATGAGCGGCGGTCAGGGGGCTCAGCGGCACCTTGGTGCGCTCGGCCTGCGCCAGTTCGGCGGCGAGTTCGGCGCGGGCATCACTGCTGAGCATTCCCACCGATCCCATCGTCAGGCG
>JBAXUD010000439.1:0-3264 GCA_037129875.1 Mycobacteriaceae bacterium | reverse complement strand
GACTCCAGTGCGTCATCGACGCTGTCGGCCGGGTCGTGGCTGTGCGGGGCGAAGATACCCCGCACCGCGCCCGGTAGACCGCCGCCGCGGTGATGGTCATGACCGTGGCCGTGGTGGTGGTCGGCCGGCTCGTGGGCGTGGGTGCCGGACAGGTGGCTCATCGGGTCACCGCCTTGCGGGTGGACTTGTCGTGCAGAGGGGCCAACTCCCCCTCGCCGCGATGGTGGCCGGGGATTCCGGGGCCGGCGTGCTCGGCGTTGAACACCGCGTCGGTGACCAGTTGGCCGACGTGGGTGTTCTCGATGCTGTAGTGGATGGTGGTGCCCTCCCGGCGGGTTCGCACCAGTCGCGCCATCCGTAATTTCGCCAGGTGCTGGGACACCGTGGCCGCCGGCTTGCCGACCGTGTCAGCCAGTTCGGTGACCGACAACTCACGATCAACCAGAGCCCACAACAGCTGCACCCGGGTGGCGTCGGAGAGCATGCGGAACACCTCGACGATCAAGCCCACCTGATCGTCGTCCAACCGCCGCCGACACATCTTCTTATCTGCGCGCATAAATAGATATCCTACGGGACGGTGCTGCCGGCGTCACAGGCCCCCTGGAGCCTTCACCCTGAAGGTTGCACTGCCGGAATCCATGTCCTTGTGCACCCGCAATACCGAGGTACCCACCGTGTAGGTGTGGATCGCTGGTTCCAGTTCGATCCGGAGGAAGCAGATTCTCGATTGGCCGCCAGCAAGTGCTGGCGATGCATTTCAGCGAGCACGTCGGTCGTCTGGGGCATGGTTGGCGTGCAGAGGATTCGGACGGTTGGCTCCTCTGGTTCAGCTGTGGGGAGTGTTACGCAGGACTTCGAGGCGTTGGCGGTATTCCGCTTCATCGATCTCGCCGCGTGCGAAGCGTCCGGCGAGGAGCCGCTCGGGTGTCTCGTAGTCGGTGTAGGCCGGGGGTTGGGGCGTGGCTTGCGTGTGGTTGGCACCGGCCGTGTATCGGATCAGAGCGATGATGCCGACGATGATGAGGGCCCAGAACAACACCATTCCGATAACCATGCCTGCGTATCCCCATCCGCTCATGTCGTGGTCGGTCCAGAACATCATGGAAACCTCTCCTTATCTGTTGTGCGGATGATTCGTCAGTCGAGTCAGCCGGTGTAGTTGAGAGTCGTCATCATTCCGGCGCCCATGTGATACCCGTTGTGGCAGTGCAGCATCCAGATGCCGGGGTTGTCGGCGACGAGCCGGACGGTCACGGTCTGCATGGGTCTGACGATGACGGTGTCCTTGCGGGGCCCGGGGCTGCCGTCGGGCTTGATGACCTGGAAAGTGTGACCGTGCAGGTGCATCGGGTGCCACATCATGGTGGCGTTGGCAAAGGTCAGGGTGGCGTGCTGGCCCTGATGGATCGTCAGCGGCACGGTCTGGTCGTAGGGCCGGCCGTTGATCGCCCAGTCGTACCGCGCCATCGTGCCGGAGAGTCGGGCCCGCAACGCGAGGTCGGCATTGGTGGGCAACTGGACTTGTGGTGTCGCGGTGAAGGTGTCGACGGTGCCCACCAGGCGGGTGAGTTCGGCCGGCCGGAAGGCGGCGCCGGGGGCACTGCCCGCGGCGGTGGACAGCAGAGCCCGGGCGACGGCGTTCTTGCCTTCTGCCGAGGCGACCAACGGGAACACCCCGTCCCCGGCGGTCACGATGACGTCGTAGCGCTCCCCCATGCCGACAAGGACCGCGTCGGCTTCGGTGGGCACGACGGGGAACCCATCGGTGTGTGTGACGGTCATCCGGTGTCCGGCCAGGGCGACCCGGAAGGCGGTGTCGGCACCGGCGTTGATGATGCGGATGCGGATGCGCTGTCCGGGCTTGGCGGTGAATGTGCTTGCCGCCGCGGGAATGCGGCCGTTGACAAGGTAGTAGGGGTAGTTGACGTCGCCGCCGTCCCCGCCGAGCAGATCGCTGGTTCCGGCGACACCGACACCCGGGGTTCCCGACATCGATCCCATGCCACCCATACCCGGCATACCGCCCATGCCGGGCATCGGCCCCATCCCGCCCATACCCGGCATTCCGGGCATTCCGGGCATTCCGGGCATTCCGGAGGCGGGGTTCCGACCGGAACCGCCCTTGGGCCGCAGCCCCTGGTAAATCTCCTCAGGGCTGCTGCCGACGCCGGAGGTCCAGTCGTCGAGCATGACGATCCACTCGGCGTCGTAGCGGCCCGGGTCGGCGGGGTCGTCGATGATGATCGGCACGTACAGGCCGTAATCGGTGTCCAGGCCGGTGTGTGGGTGAGCCCAATAAGTGCCCGGGTAGGGGGAGCTGAACCGGTAGGTGAAGTCGCCCCCCGGCGCGATGTCGGGGGTTGCCGGCGCGGCGCCGTCCATATCGTTGCGCACAGCCAGTCCGTGCCAGTGCATCGACGTCGGGTGGTCCAGGCCGTTGTTGACGCTGACGGCGATCTCGTCGCCGACGTTGGCGCGGATCAGCGGGCCGGGGACCGCGTTGTTGTAAGCCAGGGTCTGGGCCCGGGTTCCACCGAGGTCGATATCGGCCGTCCCCGGCGATAGCCGGGCGGTGACGGTCCTGCCAGTGTGCGGGCGGGCGGCTTCAGCCGCGACGATCCCGTCAGGGGCGCCTGCGCCGCCGGGGCTGGTGGCGGTGGTGGAGCGGCTGCAGGCCACCAATGCCGCACCGCCCAGGACTCCGGCCGCCAGGAAACCGCGTCGCGTGAGGGGTGTGGTCGCCAGGGACTGTCGAGTCATCACCGATCCTGTCGTTGAACGCTTGTCTTCTTCACAGTGCACTGCACACAGCGGGGGTTTCATGGTCGTTGTGTGAAGATTCGCTCAAGACGCGGGCCTGGTGCGGCGGCACGACACGATGAAAGACCACGGCGATCGCCAAGGCGCTGACCGAAGCCCACGGCGGCCACATCAACGTGGCCAGCCGTGGACCGGGTCAGGGCACCGATCAGCGCGAGGCCGCACCGACCAGTTTGTAACCGGCGCGCTGCACCGCATCGCGCACGACATCGGTTGCCAACTCCGTGGAGCTGGTCACCGCGCGCGCACAATGCGCACAGGTCATTCCGCGCACCTGGTACGTCCGAGTCTGCGACACCGAAATCCCCTAAAGGGAGCCCAGGATCTGGTTCATGGTGTCGATCTCCTTTTGCTGGCTGCCCAGGATCGACTTCGCCAGCGCGACAGCGTCAGGCGACTGACCGTTCTTGACCTCATCCTGCGCCATGGTCAGTGCACCCT
>JBAXUD010000438.1:0-3269 GCA_037129875.1 Mycobacteriaceae bacterium | reverse complement strand
CACCGCCACCTGTCGAACCAATGCAGCACCGGGGAGGCTACCGGCGACCGGCCGAGGGTGCGGCTTATCCGCGGCCCAACATGGCAGCCGCCCAGCAGCCGGACGCGCCGTGGCGACCGCCGGAGGTCCGCCTCGGCCGGCACACGTCCAACGGTGACCACCGTCCCGAACCGCTGCAGACGAATGCGGCCCCGGAACCTGCGCGGGGTCGCCACTGGGTACCGCCCGAAGACCAGCCCGTTGTGGCCGGCCGTCACCGCGGGCACGACGAAGCGGCAGGCGAGTCGGCGGCCGAGGAACCACAGGGCCAGCATGCCGACGGTCAGTCGTTCGCCGATCTGATGGCCCGATTCCAGGTCAGTCCGTCCTCCGGGGGCGGCGGCGGCCGGCGGCGGCGCGAGGACTGACCCGGGCTAGAATCGACCCGACCGTCCGGTACCCGCATCAGCAGGACCGGAACGTACTCACGTCAGCGAGGTCGTCGTCAGATGGGGACCCCCAACGGCCTGCGGCCGGCCCGGCTCAAGGTAGGCATCATTTCGGCCGGCCGGGTCGGCACCGCGCTGGGCGTGGCCCTCGAACGTGCCGAGCACGTGGTGGTGGGCTGTAGCGCCATCTCGGCCGGGTCCCTACGGATGGCGGAACGGCGACTGCCCGATACGCCGGTGTTGCCGGTCCCCGACGTCGCCGACCGCGCCGAGCTGTTGCTGCTCACGGTTCCGGACTCCGAGTTGCCCGGACTGGTCGGCGGCCTTGCCGCAACCGGGGCCGTACGACGGGGAACCATCGTGGTGCACACCTCCGGCGCCAATGGCGTCGGACTGCTGGCACCCCTGACTGAGCAGGGCATTGTGCCGCTGGCCATTCATCCGGCGATGACCTTCACCGGCTCCGACGAAGACATCGTCCGGCTGGCCGACACCTGTTTCGGGATCACCGCCGCCGACGAGGTCGGCTACGCGATCGCCCAGGCGCTGGTTCTGGAAATCGGGGGTGAGCCGTTCGGGGTCCGTGAGGATGCCCGCACGCTCTACCACGCCGCATTGGCCCATGGCAGCAACCATGTCGTCACCCTCGTCGCCGATGCGCTCATCGCTCTGCGTGCGGCGCTGGCTGGCCAGGAACTGCTGGGCCAGGAGACTGTAGGCGACGCCCCCGGCGGGCTTGCCGAACGGATCATCGGACCACTGGCCAGCGCCGCGTTGGAAAACACCCTGCAGCGGGGGCAAGCCGCCCTGACCGGTCCGGTGGCCCGCGGCGATGCGGCCGCAGTGGAAGCCCACCTGGAAGCATTAAACGACGTCGATCCCCAACTGGCGCAGGCGTATTGCGCCGACTCGCTGCGGACCGCGCAACGAGCACACGCTCCCGAGGAGGTTCGTGACGTGTTGATCGATTGGTTCCGATCGGCGGGGCCGCAACCGTGAGCACCAGGGCGCCCCAGTTCAGTGCCGGGCAACTGAACGTCTACCCGACGCCGCATGCGGTGTCCGACGTCAGTCGCGCACTGCGCCATACCGGGCGACGGGTGATGCTGGTGCCCACCATGGGTGCGCTGCACGAAGGCCACCTCGCGCTGGTGCGTACGGCCAAGCGCGTGCCGGGAGCTGTCGTCGTGGCGTCGATCTTCGTCAACCCATTGCAGTTCGGTGCCGGCGAGGATCTGGACGCCTATCCCCGGACTCTCGACGCCGACCTCGAGATGCTCGGCGAGGAAGGCGTCGAGGTGGCCTTCACGCCGCCTCCGTCGACCATGTACCCCGAAGGTCCCCGCACCACCGTCCACCCGGGGCCACTTGGTGCTGAACTCGAAGGCCACTCTCGTCCAACGCATTTCGCCGGAATGCTCACCGTCGTTCTGAAGCTGCTGCAGATCATGCGGCCCGATCGCGCGTTCTTCGGCGAGAAGGACTACCAACAACTCGTCCTGGTGCGCCAGATGGTCGAGGACCTCAACGTCGACGTTCGGATCGTGGGAGTCCCGACCGTCCGGGAGGCCGACGGTCTGGCGATGTCGTCGCGGAACCGATATCTGACCCCGGAGGAGCGCGAGCAGGCCGGCGCATTGTCGTCGGCCCTGCTCGCCGGGATGTATGCCGGCGGTGGGGGTGCGGCGGCCGTACTGGACGCTGCCCGTGCCGTTCTTGACGAGGTGCCGGCCATCCGGACCGAATACCTTGAGCTGCGAGGACCGTGGCTGGAGCCGGCGCCCGCCGTCGGACCTGCCCGGCTGCTGGTCGCCGCCCGGTTGGGCAGCACGCGCCTGCTGGACAATATCGCGATCAATCTGCCGGAAGGCGTGTCCGCCCCGACGCCGGACGATGGCGATTCGCACGAAATGGCCTGGAGGAACTGATGTTCCGGGTAATGGATGTGGCGGGGTAACTGTGCTTCTCGCCATCGACGTCCGTAACACCCACACTGTCATCGGACTCATATCAGGATCCGGCGATCATGCAAAAGTTGTGCAGCACTGGCGAATTCGCACCGAGTCGGAAATCACCGCTGACGAATTGGCGCTGACCATCGAAGGTCTCATCGGTGATGATTCCGAACGGCTCACCGGCGTGGCAGGGCTGTCCACGGTTCCGTCGGTGCTGCACGAGGTCCGCCTGATGTGCGGTCAGTATTGGGCGTCGGTACCGCAGGTCCTGATCGAACCCGGTGTGCGAACGGGGATTCCGTTGCTTGTCGACAATCCCAAAGAGGTTGGTGCTGACCGGATAGTGAACTGTCTGGCCGCCTACGCGAAATTCGCCTCCGCCGCGATCGTGGTGGATTTCGGTTCGTCTATCTGTGTGGACGTGGTCTCGGCCAAGGGCGAGTTCCTCGGCGGTGCGATTGCTCCCGGCCTGCAGTTGTCCTCGGACGCGGCAGCCGCCCGCTCGGCCGCGCTCCGCCGCGTCGAGTTGACCCGACCTCGCTCGGTGGTCGGCAAGAACACCGTCGAGTGCATGCAGTCCGGCGCGGTGTTCGGGTTCGCCGGTCTGGTCGACGGCCTGGTTTCCCGGATCCGCCACGACGTGGACGGATTCGCCGGCAGCGACGTGACGGTGGTGGCCACCGGGCACACCGCCCCGCTGATGCTTCCCGAGTTGCACACCGTCGACCACTACGACAGGCACCTGACGCTCGACGGCCTGCGAATGGTCTACGAACGCAACCAGGAAGGCCAGCATCGGAGGGCAGGAGCGACGCGACCCGGGAGATAGGTATCGGAGGGCAGGAGCGACGCGACCCGGGAGATAGGTATCGGAGGGCAGGAGCGA
>JBAXUD010000437.1:0-3272 GCA_037129875.1 Mycobacteriaceae bacterium | reverse complement strand
TTGTCGAAGTGGCCGATGTTGCCCAGGATCGCCTTGTCCTTCATCGCCCGCATGTGATCCAGGGTGATGATGTCCTTGTTGCCGGTAGAAGTGATGACGATGTCGGCCCAGCCGATGGCTTGCTCGACGGTCTTGACCTCGAAGCCTTCCATCATGGCCTGCAGCGCGTTGATCGGGTCGATCTCGGTGACCGCCACCCGGGCTCCCTGGGCCTTGAGCGCCTCGGCGCAGCCCTTGCCGACGTCGCCGTAGCCGCAGACCAGCGCGGCCTTGCCGCCGATGAGCACGTCGGTGCCGCGGTTGATTCCGTCGATCAGCGAGTGCCGGGTGCCGTACTTGTTGTCGAACTTGCTCTTGGTGACGGAGTCGTTGACGTTGATCGCCGGGAACGTCAACTCGCCGGCGGCGGCGAACTGGTAGAGCCGCAGCACCCCGGTGGTGGTCTCCTCGGTGACGCCCTTGATGGCTTCGGCGATCTGCGTCCACTTGTGCGGGTCGGCCTTGAAGCTTTCCCGCAGCAGCTCGAGGAATACCCTGTACTCGGCGGAGTCGTCCTCCTCATTGGGGGGAACCACGCCGGCTTTCTCGAACTGCGCGCCGCGCAACACCAGCATGGTGGCGTCGCCGCCGTCGTCGAGGATCATGTTCGCGGGCGCGGCGGCGCCATCCTTATCGGGCCAGGTCAGCATCTGCTCGGCGGCCCACCAGTACTCCTCGAGCGTCTCGCCCTTCCAGGCGAAGATCGGCACGCCCTTGGGCTCTTCGGGGGTTCCGTGCGGGCCGACGACGGTGGCCGCCGCGGCGTGGTCCTGGGTGGAGAATATGTTGCACGACGCCCATCGAACCTCGGCACCGAGGGAGACGAGCGTCTCGATGAGCACCGCGGTCTGCACGGTCATGTGCAGCGATCCGGAGATCCGCGCACCCTTGAGGGGCTGGACGTCCGCGTACTCACGCCGCAGGGCCATCAGACCGGGCATCTCATGCTCGGCCAGCCGAATCTCTTTGCGGCCGAACTCGGCCAGCGACAGGTCAGCGACCTTGAAGTCGATCCCGTTGCGGGTGTCAGCGGTCATGGAAAGGGCAGAAGACATGGCGATCACGTTAGCCGGAACGGTCCGCAATCACCGCATCGGGGTTGCGGTCCCGGAGTACCGCTGAGCGAACGGCGTCATCAATCGGGCCAGGTCGGCAGCGACGTCGTGGTCGGCCTCGGGAGGCATCGCCACGTAGCTCATTGCGAGCCGCACGATCGCTCGGGCCAGGACGCCGATGTCGGCCTCGCCGGCGTGCAGCCAGCTGTCCATGAAGGCAGCGGTGAGCCGGTTCGAGCAGTGGGCGATGATCGGACCGCTGTCGGTGGTGATGATCTGCAACAGGTCGGGTTTGGCGTCACCGGACAGCAGCGAGATGACCAGTGGATCGGTGGCCGACGCGGTGAAAAAGGCGCGGAATCCGTCCAGGAATGCCTCGTAAATGTCGCCGACGTGGGCGTCGATGGCGCGGGACACGTCGTCGACCAGTCGATCGGCCAGCCGCAGCGCATACCCCTGGGCCAGACCCTGACGCGAGCCGAACTCGTTGTAGATGGTCTGCCGACTCACCCCGGCGGCGCGCGCGACGTCGGCCAGGGTGATCGCCGACCAGTCCTTGGTCAGCAGTTCCTCCCGCATGGCGTCGAGCACGCAGTCGCGCAGCTGTTCCCTCGGGTGGGCCCGCGACGCCTCGCCGGACACCTAGCGTGCGGACCGAGCTTGGGCGGCCAGCCGTTGGCCGAGCACCGAATGGCGGTAGCCGTAGGCCGTGTAGACCGCGATGCCGATCACCATCCAGACGACGAACCTGATCCAGGTCAGGGCGGTGAGGTTCAGCATCAACCACAGGCAGGCCAGGATCGACAGGATCGGCAACGCCGGCACGAACGGCGCCCGAAAGCCGCGGTTGAGGTCCGGCCGGGTGCGACGCAGGATGATCACGCCGGCCGACACCAGAGCGAAGGCGAACAGCGTGCCGACGTTGACCATCTCTTCGAGTTTGGACATCGGGAAGGCGGTGGCCGCCACCGCGATCAGAAGGCCGACCACGACGGTGATGCGCACCGGGGCGTCCCGGTCGTTGGTCATCGCCAGGCCCCGGGGCAACAGTCCGTCGCGGGCCATCGCGAACATCACCCGCGACAGGCCGAGCACCAGCACCATCACCACCGTGGTGAGCCCGGCCAGTGCGCCGATCGAGATGATCTTGGCCGCCCAGTCCACACCGTTGATGGAGAAGGCCGTGGCCAGGTTGGCATGCCCGTGCCCTTTCTCGCGCAGTTCGGTGTAGCTGACCATCCCGGACAGCACGATCGATACCGCCACGTAGAGCACGGTGACGATGGCCAGCGAGGCCAGGATGCCGCGCGCCACGTCGCGCTGCGGGTTCTTGGTCTCCTCGGCGGTGGTGGCGACCACGTCGAAGCCGATGAATGCGAAGAACACGATGGACGCGCCGGCCAGCACCCCGTACCAGCCGTAGTGGCTGCCGCCGCCCCCGGTGAGCAACGAGAACACCGACTGGTCGACGCCGGTGCCCGCTGCGCCCGCACCGGTCTGGGTGGGCGGGATGAACGGCGAGAAATTCTTTACCTTGATGTAGAAGGCGCCGACGATGATCACCAGGAGGACGACAGCGACCTTGATCGCCGTGATCACCGCCGAGAAGTGTGAGGACACCTTGGTGCCGACGGCCAGCAAGGTGGTGACCACGGCGATGATCAGCAGAGCGCCCCAGTCCAATTCGAACCCGGCCAGCGAGGAAGTGCCGCCGGCGAAGCCGAACACCGTGCCCAGGTAACTCGACCAGCCCTTGGCGACCACCGCCGCACCGACGGCGAACTCGAGGATGAGGTCCCAGCCGATGATCCAGGCCACAAACTCCCCGAAGGTCGCGTAGGAGAACGTGTAGGCGCTGCCGGCCACCGGCAAGGTGGAGGCGAACTCGGCGTAGCACAGAGCGGCCAGGGCGCAGGTGGCCGCAGCGATCAGGAACGACACCGACAGCGCAGGCCCGGTGATGTTCCCGAAGGTGGTGGCCGTGACGGTGAAGATGCCGGCGCCGACGACCACCGACACCCCGAAGACCGTGAGGTCCCACCAGGTGAGTTGTTTGCGGAGCCGGGTGGAGGGCTCGTCGGTGTCGAGGATGGACTGCTCCACCGACTTCGTGCGCCGGGCTGCGGCGTGGCGACGATCAAGCGGCGCGCCAGCGCCGCGTTGAGGAGCGCGCCAATC
>JBAXUD010000436.1:0-3275 GCA_037129875.1 Mycobacteriaceae bacterium | reverse complement strand
AGATCGCGCGGTAGGCCTCGGCCTGCTTGGTGAGGTCGTCGAACACGATCAGCACGTGCTTGCCGTCGTACATCCACTCCTGGGCGATGGCCGAACCGGTGTAGGGCGCAAGCCATTTGAAGCCGGCGGCGTCCGAGGCGGGTGCGGCCACGATGGTGGTGTATTCCATCGCGCCGCCCTCCTCCAGCACCCGACGGACACTGGCGATGGTGGTGCCCTTCTGGCCGATGGCGACGTAGACGCAGCGAACCTGCTTCTTCGGGTCCCCGGTCTCCCAGTTCTCGCGCTGGTTGAGGATGGTGTCGACGCAGACGGCGGTCTTGCCGGTCTTGCGGTCGCCGATGATCAACTGGCGCTGGCCGCGGCCGATCGGGGTCATCGCATCGATAGCCTTGATGCCGGTCTGCAGCGGCTCCCGCACGCTCTGGCGCTGGACCACCGAGGGGGCCTGTAACTCCAGGGCCCGGCGGGTGCTGGCGGCGATCTCGCCACGGCCGTCGATCGGCTGTCCGAGCGGATTGATCACGCGGCCCATGAACGCGTCGCCCACCGGGACCGACAGCACCTCGCCGGTGCGCTTGACCTGCTGGCCCTGCTCGATCTTCTCGAACTCGCCGAGGATCACCGCACCGATGCTGTGCTCGTCGAGGTTGAGCGCCACACCGAGCACGCCACCGGGGAACTCCAGGAGTTCCTGGGTCATCACCGAGGGCAGACCCTCGACGTGGGCGATGCCGTCACCGGCGTCGATGACGGTGCCGATCTCCTCGCGCCCGGAGCCCGCCTCGAAGCTCGAGACGTAGCTCGCGATGGCGCCTTCGATGTCGTTAGCGGAGATTGTCAACTCTGCCATGGCTTTTCGCCTTCCTGCCTTCTTGTCTTGGGTGGTTCGTGGCTTATCGGTGGGACCGGCGGTCGGCCTTAGTCGGGCAATTTCGTCGCGGCCGCCGCCAGCCGGGCGGACAGCGTTCCGTCGATCACCTCGTCGCCCACGGCGACCGACAGGCCACCCAGGAGTTCGGGGTCGACGTTGAGCTGAACCGAAACCGGATGGTGGTAGATACGGGCCAGCACCGAGGTCAGACGGGCCCGCTGTGCGCTGCTCAGTTCAGCTGCGGCACCGACCTCGGCGACGATCTCGCCCCGGTTGGAGACCGCCAACTCGGCCAGGTCCTGCACCGCGTCATCGGCGCGTTCGCCGCGCAGCAACACCACGGTCTGGGTGAGCAGAGCGGCGGCCGTCGAATTGGCCCCGCTGGCCCGGCCGAGCACGCCGCCCAACAGCGACACCCGGTTTTCGGCCGGCTGGGAGTAATCGCTCAGCAGGCCGCTCAGCCGCGGTTCCGAGGCGATGATCCGGCCGAACCGGAACAACTGCTCGGCCACCTCCTCGGCCTGATACTCCCGCTCGGCCCGTTTCAGCAGGCTCAGCCGCGCGACATGCTCGATCGCGTCGATGAGGTCAGCTTTCGTCGACCATCTCGCCGACACCGCGGTATTGAGCAGGTCGATCGTGTTGGCGCCGACCTTGCTACCGATCAGCCGGGCCACCAATTGCTTCTTGGCCTCCGCGTCGCCGGTGGCCTCGGCAAGGTGGCGCGCCAGGGTCGGTTCGCTCAGCAGCAGCTTGTCCACCGAAGTCAGCTCGTCGGCCAGGGCGGACAGCTCATCGGTGGTCAGCGAGCCGGACAGCGCGTCGAAGCGCTGGACCAACGCAGTCAGCGCGTCGCGGCTGGCCGACCGCATACCGGAGGACGAGATTTCGGGAGCAAAGGCCGCCGGGGCCATGGCCTCAAGTTCGTCGAGGAACCGGTCCACGGTCGCCGACTGAGCCTGGGGGTCCGAGACGTGCGCCCGCACCAGATCCGTCGCCCGCTGGACCGATTCGCCACCGAGATCGCCGCGCAGCTGACGGACCAGCTGGGCGTGCAGCAGCGAAGCCTGCTGGCCCCCTTGGACTTTGATGCGCTCGGCCTCGACGCCGGCCTGTACGCGAAGCTGCTCCTCTATGCGCACCGAGTCCGATCGCGCTTCGTCGACGATGTGCCGTCCCTCCACCCGGCCCTCATCCACCCGCTGGGCGTGATGCTGGTCGGCCGCGGCCAGCCGCTGGGCGGATTTGGCGCTCTCATCCACCTGGTTGCGCACGGCCGCACGCTGTTCGGCCATCAGCCGGCGCACCGGCGGGACCACGTACTTATTGATGATCCAGACGATGACGGCGAAGCCGAACAGCTGTCCGATAAAGGTTGACATCTACCGCCTACCGTTCCAGTACCGTCGATGCCGATGTGCCGGCAACCGTGCTGTCTACCGGCACGCCCAACACCCGGCTGGCGAGCGCCGCCGACAAGGTGTCCACCGAAGCCCGTAGTTGCGGCGCGATGGCATCGCTCTGCAGCTTGAGTTCCTCGTTGGCCACCTGCAACGTGCCGGCCACCTCGTCGTTTGCCCCCGCACGCGCGGCGTCCACGACCTGCCGGCCCTCGGACCTGGCCTCATCCCGGATACCGGCGGCATCCGACCGGGCCGCCGCCAACTCCGCCTTGTAGTCGGCCTCCGCAGCGGCTTCCTGTTCGGCAGCCCTGCGGTTGTCCTCGGCGGTCTTGGCGACCATCTGCTCGCGCTCACCCACCACCTGCTGGATCGGCGGCACGACGAACTTGGCGATCACGCCGAGCACGATCAAGAAAATGGCCAGCACGAAGAAGAAGGTGCCGTTGGGAATGAGGAAGTTGCTGGTACCGCCGCCTTCCTCACTCGCCAACAAGGTGACGCTGACGTCCCCCATGGCCGACTAGGAGGCGCCGGGCGTGGCGAATACGAACAGCGCCATGAATGCCAGGTTGATGAAGTAGGCGGCCTCGACCAGGCCGACGGTGATGAAGAACGGGGTGAACAGCCGGCCCTGCGCTTCAGGCTGGCGGGCGATGCCGGAGATCAGTGCGTTACCGGCGATACCGTCGCCGATACCGGCACCGATGGCGCCGCCGCCCAGGATGAGTCCGCCGCCGATCAGGGCGCCGGCAACGATTTGTGGGTCTGCCATTCCTTATCCTCCTTGATTGCCTGGTAGAACTCCCACCAGGACTGTGGGTGGTTCGGGTTCGAACGCGTCGTTCGAGGTTTAGTGGTGCTCCTCATCCAGTTCCATGGACTGGCTGAAGTACAGGATCGTCAGCAGGGCGAAGATGAACGCCTGGATCAGCCCGACGAACAGGTCGAAGGTCTTCCAGATCGCGTTGGGCGCCCACATGATCCAGGGCGGGAACAGC
>JBAXUD010000435.1:0-3276 GCA_037129875.1 Mycobacteriaceae bacterium | reverse complement strand
ACCCAGAAGTACTCCCGGACGTTCGGGTACTCGTCCAGGGTGGCGGCCAGCCGGCGCTTGGGCAGCGGGGCAAGCTGTTCGATCCGCACGATCGCGACGTCGTCGCGGCCGTCCTTCTGCTTGCGGGCCTGCAGCTCGTAATAGATCTTGCCGCTGGTGAGCAGCATCCGGGTGGCCTTGGTGCGGTCGCCGTCGCCGTCGGTGTAGGTCGGCTCCTCCATGATCGACCGGAACTTCTGCTCGGTGAAATCGCGCAGCTCGCTGACCGCAGCTTTGTTGCGCAGCATCGACTTCGGGGTGAACACGATCAGCGGCCGGTGCACCCCGTCGAGACCGTGCCGGCGCAGCAGATGGAAGTAGTTCGCCGGAGTCGACGGCATCGCGATGGTCATCGAGCCCTCGGCCCACAGCTGAAGGAACCGCTCGATGCGCCCGGAGGTGTGGTCGGGGCCCTGGCCCTCATGGCCGTGCGGCAGCAGCAGGACCACATCGGAGAGCTGGCCCCACTTGGCCTCACCGGAGCTGATGAACTCGTCGATGATCGACTGCGCACCGTTGACGAAGTCGCCGAACTGGGCCTCCCACAAGACAATTGCCTCGGTATTGCCCACGGAGTAGCCGTACTCGAAACCCACCGCCGCGTACTCCGACAACGGCGAGTCGTAGATCAGGAAGCGGCCGCCGGTGGGCGTGCCGTCCGGGTTGAGGGTCAGCAGGTCCAGCGGGATGAACTCCGCACCGGTGTTCTGGTCGATGATCACCGCGTGTCGCTGAGTGAAGGTGCCGCGCTTGGTGTCCTGACCCGACATCCGGATCAGCTTGCCCTCGGCCAGGAATGTGCCCAGCGCGAGCAACTCGGCGAACGACCAGTCCACCTTGCCCTCGTAGGCCATCTCCCGGCGCTTCTCCAGCACCGGTTTGACGCGCGGATTGACGGCGAAGCCCTCGGGCACGGTGAGATGCGCATCGCCGATGCGGGCCAGCAGAGCCTTGTCCACCGCGGTGCTCATCCCGCGGGGAATCATCTGCGCGGCCTCCACCGACTCGCTGGGCTCGACCGCGTGCTTCTCCAGTTCGCGGACCTCGTTGAACACCTGCTCCAGTTGGCCCTGGTAGTCGCGCAGCGCGTCCTCGGCCTCTTTGATGGAGATGTCGCCGCGGCCGATCAGCGCTTCGGTGTAGGTCTTTCGGACACCCCGCTTGGTGTCGATCACGTGGTACATCGCCGGGTTGGTCATCGACGGGTCGTCGCCCTCGTTGTGACCGCGGCGGCGGTAGCACAGCATGTCGATGATGACGTCTTTGTCGAACTGCTCGCGGAAGTCCATCGCCAGTCGGGCCACCCACGCGCAGGCCTCCGGATCGTCACCGTTGACGTGGAAGATCGGCGCGCCAATCATTTTCGCGACGTCGGTGCAGTACTCGGCCGATCGGGAGAACTCCGGCGCGGTGGTGAAGCCGATCTGGTTGTTGACGACGATGTGAATGGTCCCGCCGGTGCGGTAGCCCTTGAGCGAAGCGAGGTTCAGCGTCTCGGCGACCACGCCCTGTCCCGCGAAGGCGGCGTCGCCGTGCAGCATCAACGGCACCACGGTGAACGCGCGCGACTCGTCGACAGGGCCGCCGCCGCTGACGCCGTCGATCAGGTCCTGCTTGGCGCGAACCAGGCCCTCCAGGACGGGGTCGACGGCCTCCAGGTGCGACGGGTTGGCCACCAGCGACACCTCGATGTCGTTCTCGCCGAACATCTGGATGTAGGTGCCGGTGGCGCCCAGGTGGTACTTGACGTCGCCGGAGCCGTGGGCCTGCGAGGGGTTCAGGTTGCCCTCGAACTCGCTGAAGATCTGCGAGTACGGCTTGCCGACGATGTTGGCCAGCACGTTGAGCCGTCCGCGGTGCGGCATGCCGATCACGACCTCGTCGAGGCCGTGCTCGGCAGCCTGGTCGATCACCGCGTCCATCATCGGGATGACCGACTCGGCGCCCTCCAGCGAGAAGCGCTTCTGCCCAACGTATTTGGTCTGCAGGAAGGTCTCGAACGCCTCGGCGGCGTTCAGCTTGGACAGGATGTACTTCTGCTGGGCGACCGGGGGTTTGTCGTGGCGAACCTCGATGCGCTCCTGCAACCACTTCTGCTGCTCGGGTTCGAGGATGTGGGTGTATTCCACGCCGATGTGCCGGCAGTACGCGTCGCGCAACACCGACAGGACGTCGCGCAGCTTCTTGTACTCCTTGCCGGCGAAACCGTCGACCTTGAACTCACGGTCAAGGTCCCACAGCGTCAGTCCGTGGGTGAGCACGTCGAGGTCCGGGTGCATCCGGAACCGGTTCTTGTCCAGTCGCAGCGGATCGATGTCGGCCATCAGATGACCCCGGTTGCGGTAGGCCGCGATCAGTTCGAGGACCCGGGCGTTCTTGTCGAGGATCGAGTCCGGGTTGTCGGTGCGCCAGCGCACCGGCTCGTACGGGATGCCGAGGTCGAAGAAGATCTCGTCCCAGAAGTCGTCGGAGAGCAGCAGTTGGTGAATGGTGCGCAGGAAGTCGCCGGATTCCGCGCCCTGGATGATGCGGTGGTCGTAGGTCGACGTCAGGGTGATCAGCTTGCCGACGCCGAGTTCGGCGATGCGCTCCTCGCTGGCGCCCTGGAACTCCGCCGGGAACTCCATGGCGCCTGCCCCGACGATGGCGCCCTGGCCGGACATCAGCCGCGGCACCGAGTGCACAGTGCCGATGGTTCCTGGGTTGGTCAACGAGATGGTCACGCCCGCGAAGTCCTCGGCGGTGAGCTTGCCGCCGCGGGCCCGTCGCACGATGTCTTCGTAGGCGGTGACGAAATCGGCGAACTGCAGGGCTTCGCAGCCTTTGATGGCGGCGACCACAAGCGACCGCTTGCCGTCTCTGCCGGGCAGGTCGATGGCCAGACCCAGATTGGTGTGCACCGGGCTTACCACGTTCGGCTTGCCGTCGATCTCGGCGAAGTGGTTGTTCATGTTCGGGAACTTCTTGACCGCCGCGACGATGGCGTACCCCAGCAGGTGGGTGAAGCTGATCTTGCCGCCGCGGGTGCGCTTGAGGTGGTTGTTGATGACGATGCGGTTGTCGATCATCAGCATCGCCGGGATGGCCCGCACGCTGGTGGCGGTGGGGATCTGCAGCGAGGCGTTCATGTTCTTGACGACCGCGGCCGCCGCTCCGCGCAACACCTGAGTCTCTTCGCCCGGGGCAGGTGCAGATGCCGCGGTCGTCAAGAACATGAACGCCTCGCTGCAGATCCCC
>JBAXUD010000434.1:0-3280 GCA_037129875.1 Mycobacteriaceae bacterium | reverse complement strand
GCCCGGGCGGTGTGGCCCTACTGGGCAACGAAGGCGTCGGCAAGTCGACTCTGGCCGCCCAGGCTGCCGAGCAGCTGGGCCTTGGCGAACCGCTGTGGGTGATCGGCACGCTGTGTCAGTCCTCGGTGCCCTTCGGCGCCTTCGGCCCGCTGCTGGACATCCAGGAGGTGGGCAAGCCGGCGGCGATGTTGTCCGCAGCGGCGGAATCCATTCTTGCCCAGGCGAATTCAGCTCCGATCATCGTCGATAACGCGCGGCTGCTGGACCCGCTGTCGGCCAGCCTGGTTTACCGCCTGGCCAAGGAGGAAGCCGCGCGGCCGGCCGGCAGCCCGGTGATCGTGACGGTGCGCTCGGTGCTTCGGGTGCCCCAGGTGGTCAGCGCACTGTGGGACGACGGACTGCTGGAGCGGGTGGAGATCCTGCCGATGGACGCCACCGAGACCGCCGCGGTGGTGGCGGCAGCCGGCGGTGCCGACGCGGCAACGGCCTACCGGCGCAGCGCCGGCAACCCGCTGCACCTGCGGCTGCTGCTGACCACCGGCGGCACCGACGAGACGATGGCGGCCGCGATCGACCGCTACCTGCACGGGCTGCCCGCCGCGGTCCGCGCCGCACTGGGATACCTCTGCGTTTTCGAGCCGCTGTCCCGGGCCGACCTGGTTGCCCTGGCGGGTGCGGCGGCGGTCGAAGAGGCAACCGAAGCCGGGGCCCTACAGGTCTGCGCCGGCGCGGTCTACAGCGGCCATCCGCTCTACCTCGAGCGGCTCGCGGCGATTCTGGACAAGGCGGAAGTGCAGCGGCTGCGCACCGCCGTCGCTACCCGGTTGGCCACCACCCCGAGCCGCACCCCCGCCGACCGGATGGGCCGAACCCTGCTGGCCCTGCAGGGCGACGCACCCGTCGACGCCGACGCTGTGGTGGCCGCGGCCGAGGAGGCTCTGCGCCTGGGCGACCACGGCCTGGCCGAGCGGCTGGCCCGCGGGGCCCTGGCCCGCGGGGAGCACTTCGGCGCCCGGCTCTCCCTCAGCTCGGCGCTGGCCTGGCAGGGGCGTGGCCGGGAGGCCGATTCGGTGCTGGCCGGCGTGGATATCGGGCGGTTGTCCGAGGACGAGTTGATGGCGTGGGCGCTGCCACGAGCGGCGAACCAGTTCTGGATGCTGTCCGAACCCGAGCGCGCCACGATTTTCCTGCAGAACATCCGTGGACGGGTCAGCGAGGCGTCGTCGCACAGCACGCTCGACGCCCTGTCGGCGACCTTCGCGATGAACGCCGGCAATGTCCGCCGGGCCGTCGAGGTGGCCGCCACCGTGCTGGCCCGCCCCGACGTCCCCGACATGGCCGTGGCCTGGGCAGGCAGCGCCACCGCCCTCGCGTCGGCGCGGATGGGACGATTCGACGCCGTCGATCCCGCGGTACAGCGGGCATTGGGATCGGAATACCCGGGCCTGCTGCGGTTCACCGTCGGCCTCGCCGAGACCACCACCCTGCTGATGGCCGCCAAGATCGACCAGGCCGAGGAGATGGCACGCCAGTTCACCGACTTCGCCGAGTCGGCGCAGCCGGGCCGGGCGATCGGCGATGTGCTGCTCGCCCAGGTGCTGCTGGCCCGCGGCGACAACGCCGCCGCCGAAGAGCTGCTCAAACCGGCGGCCGACATCCTGGCGCGCAGCGGCTACTCGTGGGGCCCGCTGTCGCTGATGTACCTGACCACCGCGCAGGCGCATCAGGGTGAGATCGCCGAATCCGCAAAGACGTTGGCGCGAGCCATGTCCCGGCACGGCACCAAGTCGGCGATGTTCGGCCCCGAATTGGGCGTGGCGCGCGCCTGGCGGCTGGCCACCATCGGAGACCGGTATTCGGCGATCACTGCGGCCCGCGACGCCGCCCGTACCGCCAAGCGCAGCGGTCAGCTCGCGGTCGCCGTGTGGGCCTGGCACGAAGCGTGCCGGCTCGGGGACCGCCGCGCCGCTGAGTCCCTGGCCCAGGTCGCCGAGTCGGTTCCGTGCGCGTTCACCGATCTGGCTCTGGGGCACGCGCGGGCGTTGGCCGGCGCAGACGCCACCGCACTGAGCGCGGCCGCTGAGAATCTTGCCGCCGCAGGGTTCCACGGGGCGGCTGCCGACGCGGCCCGGCAGGCGGACGAAGTTGCGACTCAGCCGCCGAGGTAGCGCCGCAGCGTCGCGGTGACCGCGTTGATCTGGGCCACAGATACCCACTCGTCGCGGCGGTGCGCCAGGTTCGGGTCACCGGGTCCGTAGTTCACCGCCGGAATCCCCAGCGCGGCGAAGCGGGCCACGTCGGTCCAGCCGAACTTGGCACGTACCAGCCCGTCGGCGGCGGCCACCAGTGCGGCCGCGGCGGGGTGGTGCAGTCCGGGCAGGGCGCCGGAGGCGACATCGGTGAGCTCCACATCCACCGGCAACCCGTCGAACACCTCGCGGACGTGGGCCAGGGCCGCTTCCGGGGAACGATCAGGGGCGAAACGGAAGTTGACGGTCACCGAGGCGGCGTCGGGGATGACGTTGCCGGCCACTCCCCCGTCAACCCGGACCGCCGAGAGCCCCTCACGGTAGGTGCATCCGTCGATGTCGACGACCCGGCCCTGATAGCCGGCCAGCCGGTCGAGAATGCCGCCGAGCTTGTGAATGGCGTTGTCGCCCAACCACGATCGCGCCGAATGCACCCGTGTCCCGGTCGCCGAGAGAACCGCCCGCAGCGTGCCCTGGCAACCCGCCTCGATGTAGCCGCCGGACGGCTCGCCCAGGATGGCGACGTCGCCGCGCAGCCAGTCCGGCAGCTCCCGCTCGATGCGACCGAGTCCGTTGGCGCCGGCCTCGATCTCCTCGCAGTCGTAGAACACCAGCGTCACATCGTGGAGCGGCTCTGCAATGGTGGCGGCCAGGTGCAGGAACACCGCGTCACCGGACTTCATATCCGATGTGCCGCAGCCATAGATGTGGTCGGCGTCGCGGCGAGACGGGAGGTTGTCGGCGATCGGCACGGTGTCGAGGTGGCCGGCCAGGATCACCCGGGATCCCCGGCCGAAGTTCGTCCGGGCCAGCACCGCGTCGCCGTTTCGGACCACCTCGTAGCCGGTCTGTTCGCGCAGGGCGGCCTCCACCTCGTCGGCGATCCGGGCCTCGTCGCGCGACACGCTGGGGATGTCCACGAGCGCGGCGGTCAGCAGATCGGGTCCGGAACGAAGATCGAGCACAACTGACCAGGCTAGCGGGTCACCTCACCCCGGCGAGCAGACGTAAAGTCCCCCGCGCCCCCGGCG
>JBAXUD010000433.1:0-3280 GCA_037129875.1 Mycobacteriaceae bacterium | reverse complement strand
ATGCGGTTGGGGAACATCTCGCCGAGCAGCACCCACACCACCGGTCCCCAGGACATGCCGAAGGCCACCACGAACAGGTTGGCCGCAACGAGGGCGATCGGGCCGGCCGCACCGGTGAGTTGGGGGATCTTCTCGCCCGCATCGTTGAGAACGTTATCCGCGGTGCCGAAGATGATCGCCATGGTCGCCAGGGTGATCGCCATCCCGGCCGATCCGACAAGAAGCAACGGCTTACGCCCGACCTTGTCGATGAGGGCGATGGCGATCAGCGTGGTCGCGATGTTGACGATCGAGGTGATGACGGTGATGACGAACGACTGACTCTCGTCGAAACCGACTGCCTCCCAGAGCACGTTGGAGTAGTAGAAGATCACGTTGATGCCGACGAACTGCTGGAAGATCGACAGGCCGAGGCCGACCCAGACGATGCTGTAGACACCGCCGCCCGGCTTGCGCAGATCACGCCACGACGGCTTCTCCTCGCCGGCCAGCGTGCCCTGGATGCGGTCGATGGTGATCTCCAGGTTCTTCTCCCCCAGCAGCATGGTCAGCACCTTGCGGGCTTCCGGAATGCGTTGGCGCGCAACCAGATAGCGAGGCGACTCGGGAATGGTAAAGGTCAGGAGGCCGTAAATGACAGCGGGAATGGCCATCATCAGGAACATCCATCGCCACGCCTCCAGGCCCAGCCACAAGTCCTTGCTCGCTCCGCCGGCGAGATGCGCCAGCACGTAGTCGATGGCCAGGGATATGAAGATGCCGGTGACGATGGCGAGTTGCTGCAGGGAGCCCAGCCGTCCGCGGATACGGGCCGGGGACGTTTCGGCGATATAGGCCGGAGCGATCACCGAGGCCACGCCGACACCGACACCGCCGACGATCCGGAACAGCACGATCATCCAGACACTGGGCGCCAGACCGGTGCCGATGGCGCTGATGAAGAACAGCACCGCGGCGATCTTCATCACCGAGATTCGGCCGATCCGGTCGGCCAACCGGCCGGCTGTCATGGCACCAGCGGCGGCACCCAGCAATGCCGAGGCCACGGCGAGCCCCAGCGATGCGTCATTGATGTTGAAGTGGCCCTGGATCGACGCGACCGCGCCGTTGATCACCGCGCTGTCGTAGCCGAACAGCAGTCCGCCGAGTGCCGCGACGCCTGCGATCCGGACGGCGGTGCCGCCAGAGGAGAATTCCGCGTCGTCGAATACCGACGGTGTGTCGCTGGTGGGCCCCTGGCCGGCCATCTGACGTCCTTTCCCCGACTACGAGACTGGTCAACGATGGCATATCCACGCGGTCGAGACACCAAAATCGGCGGAGAAAAAGCAGGTCAGGCGGTGGGCTCCGGGTCGAGTTGCAGGGCGTCGTAGATCGCGAGCAGGCGGCCGGGGTCGACGTCGGCCAGCGAGGTCACGTGGTGGCGCCGGGGGCCGCCCGGAACCTCGACGTCGTTTGGCACCACCAGAACGGGGCAGCCGGCATCCTCGGCAGCGGTCGCCCCGGTGACCGAATCCTCGATCGCCAGGCAGTGGGCGGGGTCCAGCCCGAGCAGTGCGGCGGCCCGCCGGTAGGGGTCGGGGGCGGGTTTGCCGCGTGGCACCTCGTCGCCGCACACGCTGGCCACGAAGTAGTGCCTGCCGATGCTGTCGAGCGCCCGCTCGGTGAGTCCGCGACGGGTGTTGGTCACCAGGGCCATCGGCACGCCCGAGTCGGCCAGGGCGTCCAGCAAATCCCGGGCACCGGGACACCACGGCAGGCCTGCGTCGAACAGGTCCCCGGTGATGTCGTGCAGCCAGTCGGCGGTGGCCGCCATGTGTTGCGGATCCTGCGGCAGGCCGAGGTCGGTGTAGACGATCCGCATGACGCCCTCGGAGGATCCACCGACAGTGGCGGCCCGCACGTCCGGGGTCAGCACACCGCCTAGTCGGACGTAAAGCTCCTGCAGCGCAACGTCCCACAGTTTCTCGGAGTCGACCAGCGTGCCGTCCATGTCGAAGAGCACCGCACGCATGGCGGTGATTGTGTCACTCAAATTTGTCAGACCGAAGTGCAATCCTCATGCCATGTCCTCGACCGCAACGTCAACGGATGTCGAAGTGGCTCCCGGTGAACGGCTCGGCGTTCTCTTTGAGCAGCTTTCGGAGTTGACCGGTCAGCGCAACGCGATCGATGGGCGCATTGTCGACATCGTTGCCGAGATCGATAGTGCCGGACTGTGGGGCGCTACCGGGGCTCGATCGGTCACCGCCCTCGTGGCCTGGAAGACCGGCACCTCGCGCGGCAATGCCGCTGCCATTGCGAGCGTGGCCCACCGGCTGGAATCGTTTCCCCGCTGCGCCCAGGGCCTGCGGGAGGGCCGACTGTCGTTGGACCAGGTCGGGGTGATCGCCGCACGCGCGGGTGACGGGTCCGATGCGCACTACGCACAACTGGCCGAGGTCGCCACGGTCAGCCAACTCTGTACCGCGATCAAGCTGGAACCGCGCCCAGATCCCGGCCCGCGGCCCGATCCGCAACCCGCGATCACGAAGACCAGCGATGGCGCGTTCGACTTCTGGCGGATCACCCTGCCGCACGTCGAATCGGCCACATTCGAAGCCGCCCTCCAATCCCACCGCGACGCGCTGATCGCCGAGTGGAAACACGACCGGGACGGCAGCAGCGCGGCATCTGCTCAGCAGCCCCCGATGCCTAACACCATCGACGCATTCATGCGACTGGTGGAGACCGGATGGGATGGCGAGGTTCAACGCCGGCCCCATGGACAGC
This sequence comes from Mycobacteriaceae bacterium, assembly GCA_037129875.1. GTDB lineage: Bacteria > Actinomycetota > Actinomycetes > Mycobacteriales > Mycobacteriaceae > Mycobacterium. Next base: position 508 of record JBAXUD010000433.1, on the reverse strand, counting down.
GCACCAACGTGGTGGTGCACCTCGATGTCGACCGCAAGATCGGCGCACTGCACCTCGGCCCACTGCTGCCCGAGTCTGAGCGGCAGTATCTGACCTGCGATGCCACCTGTGAAGTGTGGTTCACCCGCGACGGCGAAGTGATCGGCTCCGGTCGAACCACCCGCACGATCAGTCGTCGTCTGCGCCGTGCGCTCGAGCACCGAAACCCCACCTGCGCCGTCCCCGGCTGCGGAGCCACCCGCGGTCTGCACGCACATCACATCCAGCACTGGGAAGACGGTGGCGAGACCGAGTTGAACAACCTGGTGCTGCTATGCCCCTACCACCACCGTCTGCATCATCGAGGCGTCATCACGATCACCGGGCCCGCCGGTCGCCTCGTGGTAACCGACAGCGACGGCGACGAACTGAGCCCCGGATCACTGGCCCGCCCGCCCAGTGGTCCACTGCCATCCGTCGCGCCCTGCCCCGGCCCGACGGGCGAGCGGGCCGACTGGTGGTGGTACGA
>JBAXUD010000432.1:0-3281 GCA_037129875.1 Mycobacteriaceae bacterium | reverse complement strand
TCCGAGCTCCGAGCTCCGAGCCAACAGTGAGATTCTCCACGTCCGCGGAGTCCGTCATGAAAGGTGAGGTCTACCGGCTGGCCGCCCACCGCAACGCACTGCTGGCCACGCCGGCCTACACCCACGAGTCTCTGCAGCAGGTGCGCGGCGACGCCAAGGAGTCGAGCACCCGCACATGGCTGTCGCGGCGCAGGGATGCCCGGGAGCTGTTCACCGTGTCCCACGGTGGGCGCACGATCATCCCCGCCTTCCAGTTCGACGCCGCCGCCGAGCCGCGCCCCGAGCTGGAGCCTGTCCTGCAGACGTTGATCGACGCCGGCGTGCAGAGCTGGGCGCTGTGGACGTGGCTGACCGCATCGACGCCGCTGCTCTCCGGAGAGGTCCCCGAGCAGCTCGTGCGTACCAACCCGCAGCGGGTGCTGCGCGCCGCGCAGCGGTTCGCCGCGGCCAACGCGGCCTGACTCGTGCCGAAACCGCCGCAAGACCTGGACTGCCCCGACCCCGACGCACTCACCGAGGCCGAGGCCCGACTGCTCGACGACGCCGGCTTCACCGCCGATCCCGGGGCCTACCCTGCGGCGGCCGGCGAAGCTGCCGGCCAGACAGCCCACCTGGCGGTGACCGCGTTCACCGCAGAGGAGGTCGCGGCCGGTTTAGGCATCACCGCCTCGCGGGTGCGGCAGAAGCGTCTGGCCGGGGAGCTCTGGGCGATCCCCGACGGAAAGACGTGGGTCTTCCCTGTGATGCAGTTCGAGACCTCCGCGGACGGCGGCCCGAGCCGCCAGGTCCGCGGTCTGGCAAGGGTGTTCCAGGCGCTTCCCGACGACCTGCACCCCGCGACGGCGGCAGGGTTCCTACGCACCCCCCAACCCGATCTGTTCCATGACCGGTCGATGACCCCGCTGGAATGGCTGCGCGACGGCGGCGATGTCGACCAGGCCGTCGCCGCCGCGGTCGGGATCGACTGGTACACGGCTTGAGCACACGGCTGCCCGGCCCGCCGTCTGCCGACCGGCTCAGCGTCATCGGCATCCGCGACGACGAGTACCGAACGCTGGGCGACGAGACGGCACCCACCGAGCCGAGCGTAAGGCTCACGTGTGGTCATGCTCGTCACCCTCCGGTGCTGTCCCCGAACGCGGGCTGTGCGAACGGGTCGACGGACGTCGGTGCCGGCAGGCCGCCGGTGCCGGGCAGGATCTCGAAGCCGAGCGAGAACGTGACGAGCATCTGCGCGAGGGTGGCGAGCACCGACGTGTCGCCGTCGAGCCGGACGCTGCCCTCGGCCGCCTGCTGCTGCAGCGGTCGGATGCCGATCATCGCGTCCTCGAGGTCGGTGCGGTTAAGCGTGATCGTGAGATCGGCGGCATCGCTCGTGAAGCCCTGCAGGCTCGTGAGCGTGCCGTTGCTGAGCTCGACGACGTACTTCTCGTTGTTGTCCGGCGTCACGAGGTTCACCACGAACGCCGCACCCTGCGCCCTCACCGGATCGAGGCGGATGCCCAGGAAGTCCAGGAACTGGCCAGTGCTGAGGGCCCGGATCAGGTCGGGACCGGAGCTGTGCGGAGACTCCCCGGCGGGGATGCCCGACCGGAGCTCGAGCGCGGCGGCGAGGAAGCTGTTGCGCACGCTGGGGCTCTCCTGCTGGTAGCCGATCTGCTCGAAGGCCTCGGCCAGCAGCTGGCGGCCGTCCGCGTTGTCGGGCTCGGCGAACACCAGCTTGTCGAGGATCTCGGTGGCGAGCAGGTAGTCGCCCGCGTCGACGAGCTCACGACCCTTGGCCAGGATCGGCGCCGCTCCACCCATCATCTCGACGTAGAGAGGCGCGGAGTCCCTGGGAGACAACGGGATCAGCGTGGTGGGGTTGCCATCCCAGTAGCCGAGGTAGCGGTTGACCACAGCACGCGCGTTGTGCGCGACGGAGCCGTGATAGCTGCGTGCCGCCCAGGTGCGCTCGAGGCTGTCAGGAACGCGGTAGACGTTGTGCACCTCGTTGATGGTGACGCCCTGGTTGGCCAGGTGGAGCACCCCGTTGTTGAGGTGCGCGTAGGTGTCGCGCTGCGCGCGCATGACCTCCTGGATGCGCTCGTTGCCCCACCGCGGCCAGGAGTGCGACGCGAACATGACCTCGGCGTCACGGCCGAAGAGGTAGAGCGCCTTGTTGATCTGCCGCGACCACTCGAGGGCGTCGCGGACGAGGGCGCCGCGCAACGTGTAGATGTTGTGGATCGTGCCAGTGATGTTCTCCGCGGCCCAGAACGTCTTCAGGTCGGGGAACCAGGTGTTCATCTCAGCCGGCGCCTCGGTGCCCGGGGTGTTCTGGAAGACCATGCGCACGCCGTCGATCGTGAGCTCCTCGAGGTCCTCGACGATCGAGATGGTCGGCGCGATGAGACCGGCCGTGCCGCTGGCGACTCCCTTGCCGATCGCCTGGTCGACGTGCCCGAACGGGCTTCGGTCGAGCAGCACACCGTACTGGTAGAACATCCTGCGGTTCATGGCGTTGCCCGCGAAGACGTTCTCCGCCACCGCGTGCTCGAGGAAGCCGACGGGCGCGATGATCGGCACCTTGCCGCTGCGGACGTCGGCCTCGTCGACTACGCCGCGCACCCCGCCGAAGTGGTCGCCGTGCGAGTGCGAATAGACAACCGCGACCACCGGGCGCTCGCCCAGGGTCTCGTTGATGAGCGCCAGTGCCGCCGACGCCGTCTCCTTGGCGGTCAGCGGGTCGAAGACGATCCAGCCGGTGTCGGAGCGGACGAAGCTGACGTTCGCCAGGTCGAATCCGCGCACCTGGTAGATCCGGCCGGGCACCACCTCGTACAGGCCGTAGCCCATGTTGAGCACGGCCTGGCGCTGGAGCGACGGATGGATCGAGGCGAACTCCTCGCCGTCGAGCAGCCAGTCGTAGCTGCCCATGTCCCAGACGACGTGCCCGTCCTCGCGGACGATCTGCCGGTACGCCGGTGCCGCGAGGAAGCCGCGGCTCGACTCCTCGAAGTCGCGGGTGTCCTCGAACGGCAGCATGGCGCGAACGTGTGCTGCCGCCGCGATGGTCGCCGGGGAAGCGGGCTTGCCGAGAGGGTGAAAGTGCTCGGCCATGGTGACGCCTCTCGTCCCGCGCGCCCGTGCGCGCTAAGGGCAAGCCTAGACGGCTACGAAGTCGAATTCACGACGGCTGACGGCCAAACTCTTGCGGTGGCGACGCTGGGTGAATCCGACATTCAGCTCCGAGCCAACAGTGAGATTCTCCACGTCCGCGGAGTCCGTCATGAAAGGTG
>JBAXUD010000431.1:0-3281 GCA_037129875.1 Mycobacteriaceae bacterium | reverse complement strand
AGCGGATCGCGCATGAAGATAGCGAGTAGCGCAAGCGGATCGCGCATGAAGATAGCGAGTAGCGCAAGCGGATCGCGCATGAAGATAGGGTGGCCCGCATGAGCGGGGTTGCCGCGGGCGCGCCCCGGTCGAAGGTCGCCGCCTGGGCGTTGTGGGACTGCGGGTCCACCGGCCTCAACGCCATCGTGGCCACCTTCGTGTTCTCGGTCTACCTCACCGGGACCGTCGGCGCGGGCACGGGCGGCGATACCTCCCCCGCGAGCTGGTTGGGCCGGGCGCTGACCGTCTCGGGGCTGGCGGTGGCGCTGCTGGCCCCGCTCACCGGGGTCTTGGTTCAGGTTCCCCGTCGCCGCCGGGTCGCGCTGGCCGTGCTGACCGGGCTGGCGGTGACGTTCACCGCCGCAATGGTCTTCATCCGTGCCGATCCCCGCTATCTTGCGCCGGGGCTTGCCCTGCTGGCGCTGACCGCGGCGTGCGGCGACCTCGCCAGCGTCCCCTACAACGCAATGCTGCGGCAGCTGTCCACCCCGCAGACCGCAGGCCGGATCTCCGGACTGGGCTGGGCCGCCGGCTACACCGGCAGCGTCCTGCTGTTGCTGCTGATCTACACCGGCTTCATCATGGGCGACGGCCCGACCCGGGGCCTGCTGCATGTGGCGGTCGCCGACGGATGGAACGTCCGCGCGGCCATGCTCATGGCGGCCGGCTGGCTTGCGGTTCTGGCGCTGCCGCTGTTGTGGACGGCTCACACGTTGGCCGGTGGGCCCGACGGCGGCGTTGCCACACCGGGGGTGTTCGGCGCCTACCGACAGCTCTGGTCAGATCTGCGCGAGGAGTGGCAACGCGACCGCAACTTCGTCTACTACCTGGTGGTCAGTGCGGTGTTCCGGGACGGCCTTGCCGGAATCTTCGCCTTCGGGGCCGTACTCGGCGTCAGCGTCTACGGTCTCTCTCCGGGCAGCGTCCTCATCTTCGGGATCGTCGCTTCGACATGCGCCGCCATCGGGGCGATCATCGGCGGCCGGCTCGACGACCGCCTCGGCGCCAAACCGGTCATCGTCTTCTCGCTCAGCGCGCTGCTGCTGGTCGGCCTGGCCCTGCTGGCGTTGTCGGGCCCGGTCGCCTTCTGGTTCTGCGGACTCGGGCTGGCCCTGCTGGTGGGCCCCACCCAGTCGGCCGCCCGCACGCTGCTGCTGCGGATGACCGGTGAGGGCAAGGAAGGTGTCGCCTTCGGTCTCTACACCATGACGGGGCGGGCGGCCGCCTTCGTGGCGCCCTGGCTGTTCTTCGTCTTCGTCGATCTCTTCCACGCCGACCGGGCCGGCCTGGCCGGAGTTCTGCTGGTCGTGGCGGCGGGTTTGGTCGGCATGCTGCTCGTGCGGGTCGACGGGCGCCCCGCGAGTTAAGCCACGCCGGTGCAGATGGTCAGCCCGCGACCGGTGCGCTGCCGAACCTGGGCGCCGTTCACCGAGACACTGCAGGTGACGTCACGACCGACGTTGACCACGGCCACGCTGGCCGAGCTCTTGGCCGGCGCCGCGAGGCTGACTTCCTTGCTCCATGGCAGCGCCACGTTGAACTCGGTCTGCATGATGCCGCCGGTGTCGACGTAGGTGATGTTGATCGCGCGGCCCTCGCCCGACACCGAGTAGACCACCGTCTCGGATCCGGCCGGCGCCGGCGCGGGAGCCTCGGGATCGGACGGTTCAACGGACTCGGTCGGCTGCGCGGACGTGGTGGGAACCGGCAGCGGCGCACGCGTCGTGGTGGTCGGCGTCGTGGTGGTGGGCGCAGGCGTCCGGGTCGTCGTGGTCGAGGGCCTGCTCGTGGTGCTCGGGGCCGTCTGGGGCGGCGCCACCACCGTCGATTCCCGGGAGTTGCTGCTGACGATCACCAAGGCCAACACCAGGCCGGCGACGAGGAGCACGGCAGCGATGGCGGCGATCCACAACCAGCGCGGTGACTTCGGCGGCTGTGGTGGTGGAGGTGGTGGTGCCGTCGGGTATCCATGGCCGGTCTGCCAGACGGGCGGCAACTGTTCGGTGGGCTGCGTCATCGGGGCACCGGGCCCGTAGGCCGTCGGGCCCCAGTACTGGCCACCCGGATATTGCCCCGAGTAGGCGGGATCGGTATTGCGCGGGTATCCATAGCCCGCCTGCGTAGGGTCCGACCATTCCGGACCCCGTGGGTTGCTCATTCCCGCCTCACGCAATGCAGGTTACCGGCTTTTCGTGGCAGCTCGCCGTGACCGCCGAAGGTTCAGCGAGACAGGGCGGCCACGGTCATGGCTCGCAGCACGGCGCGTGACTGATCTCTGCCTGCCGAATTCACACTGTGCGGGGTTGAGTTGAGCAGGCCGAACGCGGCATGCGCCATCACCCGGGCGCGGTCCTCGTCTAAGCGGGGATTCACCTCGCGCAGCACACTCACCCACGTCTCGACATAGCGCCGCTGGGCCCGTCGCACCTGTCGTTGGGCCGGCGTGGGCAGATTCGCCAGATCGCGATCCTGAATCCTGATCAGGTCCGGTTCGTCGAGGGCGAAATCCAGATGGAATTCTATGAGGCCGTCCAGTGCGGCGTCGGCATCGTGGGCTTCGGCCACCACTGCCTGGCCGCCGGCCAGCAGGCGAGTGCTCACTTCGACGAGCAACTCGACGAGCAACCCCTCTTTGCCGGAGAAATGACGGTAGATGGCCGGGCCGCTGACGCCCGCGGCCGCGCCGATGTCCTCGAGCCGAACCGCGAGGAAACCGCGTTCGGCGATCAGCTGTTCGGCGGCGGTCAACAGCTGCGTTCGGCGGTTTGACTTCTGCCGGTCGCGGGTGTTCATGCGTACCCTCCCGGAACGCCACTGGACGGACTGAGTTAATCTTCACTAACATAACATCGGTTAGTCGTCATTAACACAAGGTGAGCACATGGCATCCCCCGTGGCATCAGCCGCCGTAAACCGGGAAGCGCATCTGCAGCTGGTCGGCCAGCTGCGGGACAAGCTCGCCGTCGCAGCGGCCGGCGGGCCGCCCAAAGCCCGCGAGCGTCACGTCGGCCGCGGCAAACTGTTGCCGCGCGATCGGGTCGACGGGCTGCTCGATCCGGGCAGCCCGCTGCTGGAGATCGCGCCGCTGGCCGCCGACGGCATGTACGACGACGACTGCCCGGCGGCCGGGATCATCGTCGGAATCGGACGGGTCTCGGGGCGCGAAGCCATGATCGTCGCCAACGACGCGACGGTCAAAGGCGGCACCTACTACCCGGTGACGGTCAAGAAGCACCTGCGCG
>JBAXUD010000430.1:0-3283 GCA_037129875.1 Mycobacteriaceae bacterium | reverse complement strand
CTGCCAACATACTGGGAAGCGTGAATCAGCCGTCATCGGAGGTGGCCCCGGAGGTAGGAGCGCGGCGGCTCCGGGTAGATGTCCTCGTCGTGGGCGCCGGGCCGTCGGGGTCCTCAGCGGCGGCGTGGGCCGCCCGTGCCGGCTACCAGGTGCTGGTGGTCGACGCGCGCGAGTTTCCGCGGGACAAGGCCTGCGGCGACGGGCTGACACCGCGAGCCATGGTCGAACTGGAACGGCTCGGGCTGGGCGACTGGCTGGGTGGGCGGATCCGCCACCACGGGTTGCGGCTTGCCGGGTTCGGCAGCGAGGTCGAGGTCCCCTGGCCCGGCCCGTCATTCCCCCCGGTGAGCTCCGCGGTACCCAGGACCGAACTGGACGACCGGGTGCGCGGCGCCGCCGAAGCGGCCGGAGCATCGATGTTGCTGGGATCCAAAGCCGTTGATGTGAAACGCGATTCAGCGGGACGAGTCTCCGAGGTGATACTCGCCGACGGCCGGCGGGTGGCCTGCCGGTGGCTCATCGTCGCCGACGGCGCGCGCTCAACACTGGGTCGGGCACTGGGCCGCCAGTGGCATCAGCAGACCGTGTACGGCGTGGCCGCGCGGGCCTACCTGCCGTCGGCTCGGGCGTCGGAGCCGTGGATCTCCTCAGATCTGGAACTGCGGTCGGCCGACGGTCAGGTGCTGCCCGGCTACGGGTGGATCTTTCCGCTCGGCAACGGGGAGGTGAACCTCGGCGTCGGCGCACTGGCCACCGCCAAGCGTCCCGCCGACGTCGCGCTGCGGCCATTGATCCATCACTACACCGAACTGAAGCGCTCATCCTGGGGCTTGCAGGGCGCACCGCGCGCGGTGTCCTCGGCGCTGCTGCCGATGGGCGGCGCGGTCTCCGGCGTGGCCGGACCGAACTGGATGCTGGTCGGCGACGCCGCAGCCTGCGTCAATCCGCTCAACGGCGAGGGCATCGACTACGGCTTGGAAACCGGGCGACTGGCCGCCGAATTCCTGAGATCCGGGGATACCGGTGGCATGTCGATGGCCTGGCCGGCGCTGCTGCAGGGGCACTACGGCCGCGGATTCTCGGTGGCCCGCCGGCTCGGCTTGCTGCTGACGGTGCCCCGGGTCCTGCCGGCGGCCGGACCGCTGGGCATGCGCTCTGCGCGGCTGATGGACATCATGGTGCGGGTCATGGGCAATCTGGTCACCGACGAGGACGTCGACTGGGTGGCGAGGTCGTGGCGAATCGCTGGTACCGGCTCGCGTCTGGTGGATCGCCGAAAGCCGTTCAGCTGATTGAATTCCCGCGCGATCACTCCTTGACGGCGGCGTGCAGAGCCACGATGCCGCCGGTGAGGTTGCGCCAGCGCACCTGTGACCAGCCGGCCTGCTCGATACGGCGGGCCAGCGTGGGCTGGTCGGGCCAGGCCCGGATGGATTCGGCGAGGTACACGTAGGCCTCCGGGTTGCTCGACACCGCGCGGGCCACTCGCGGCAGCGCCTGCATCAGGTACTCCTTGTAGGCGAAAGAGAACACCGGCACGGTGGGCGTGGAGAACTCGCAGACCACCAGCCGCCCGCCGGGTCTGGTGACCCGGGCCATCTCCGCCAATCCGGCGATGTGGTCGACGACGTTGCGCAGGCCGAAGCTGATGGTCACCGCGTCGAAGACACCGTCGGCGAACGGCAGCCGGGTGGCGTCGGCGCCGACTTTCGGGACGGGCCGCTGCGAGCCGGCGTGCAGCATGCCCACGGAGAAGTCCGCTGCCACGCACCAGGCGCCCGAGCGGGTCAGCTCGACCGTCGACACCGCTGTCCCGGCAGCGAGGTCGAGCACCACGTCCCCCGGACCGACGTTCAGCGCCGATCGGGTGGCACGACGCCAGTACCGGTCCTGGCCGCCGGAGAGCACAGTGTTGGTGATGTCGTAGCGGCGGGCCACGGCGTCGAACATCGACGCAACGTCGCGGGGGTCTTTGTCCAGGGACGCGCGGCTCATCTGCCAGACGCTATCAAGCTCCGCGCGAGTCGATCCCCCGGCTCTGGCGCGACAGAGCGGCCATGCGCTCACTGAGATGAATCAACCGATCCTCATGGCCTGCCGGCATGGTGTAGGCCAGCTGCCGCAACTCCAAAGCGAAGCCCTGCAAATCCTGGCGAAAAGATCTATCTACCATCGGACGCCTCCCGTCCCTCGGTGACGTGTCGCGAATGTTCTTGTACGCTTAGCGGTTTGGTCGACCCTGACCCTGCAGACCATTGTGCTCCGGGGCTCAGCCGAATTGGAAGATGTCTCACCAAGATCTCAGGTGAACATCTCGTTTCCACTATGTTGCGCATCCGGAAGTTTCCGTTCCAGCCGCACCAGTCCGGCCAGGATCGCACCACCGATCAGCCATCCGCCCACAGCGATCGACCCCGCGGGGATGATGGCCAGGGCAGCGTTACGGTTCTGCACGCGAACCAGATTCGGGTTGTTTCTGTCGTACTCGACATAGATCCGCATACCGGTGGCGAGTTCGGACGGGTACAGCACGCCCAGTTCGGGCCGGTAGGCGACCCGGTCCGGGGTGACGAACTCGATGGTGGAGCGCCGCGGACCCGCGGAGAGCACCTCGGCCTCGGCGACACCGAGGTGGCGGTCGATCTGTCGGTCGTTTCGCGATGCGCCGGCAACCAGCAGGACCGACTGCAGGGTCACGATGCCCACGATCACCCAGACCGCAGTCTTGGCCCAGCGCAGAGCTTTTCGGTCAGCGGTGTCGGCTTGGGCGGCATCTCGGCGGGGCAGCGCCGCTTGCACCAACGGCCGCATTCTGTCGATCACAAAACGGCCCGGATCACAAAGCGGCCCGGATGGCGGCGTGCAGCTGTCGCAGGGATGATCGGTCGGCCTTGACCTCCAGCACCCGCAGCCCATCGTGCGGTTCGGCGAGGGCCGCCGAAAGGCCGTCGACCTCGATCTGGCGGGCCTCCACGTGATAGGCCCGGCACAGGGCGCCGACGTCCACGTCGTGTGGGGTGCCGAAGATGCGTGACGACACGTCGGAGAACCGGGGGTCGCCCTGCTCGAGCAGTTCGAATATGCCGCCGCCGTTGTCGTTGGACACCACGATGGTCAGGTCGTGCGGGACCGGTTCGGTGGGACCGATCAGAAGGCCCGACGCATCGTGGACGAAGGTGAGGTCACCCAGCAGTGCGATCGTCCGGCCCGGGTGGGCCAGCGCGGCGCCGATCGCCGTTGAGACGGTGCCGTCGATCCCGGCCACCCCGCGGTTGGAGCACAC
>JBAXUD010000043.1:0-13374 GCA_037129875.1 Mycobacteriaceae bacterium | reverse complement strand
ACTGCGACCTGAAAGCGTCGCCTGTGTAGGCCGGCTACTGCTCATCGTCGATGATGTGAACTGCGGCCTCTTCGGCGGAGGCCGCGCCCCCGTCGATACCGACGTCATCAGCCAGCAGTTCTGGCTCTACGTCCTGGCCAAACCCCTGGTCCGGCGCGACCAGTCGGCCGGCCCGCGCGCGTCCAACCTCATCATGGGTCGGAAATTCGGTCTCCCGCTCGGCTTCGTCGGAGCGTTGCTGCTCGTCCTTGTCGTCCAGGTCGTAGATCTGCATCGCCGGATCCGGCTCTTCCTCGGCAAGCAGTTGGTCCAGGCTCTTGTGCTCGACATCGAAGGAGGCGCCGTACGGCCGTTCGGGCGGGGAATATCCCTCATCGAGTACGTCGTCGACGCCACGATCGATGAGGGTGTCCTCTGGCTGAAGTTGGTTGTCGGGATCGAGGCTGTATTCGCCTGCCGTTTCCTGGGGGCTATTCGGAGTGCTCACAACCCAACAATGTCATTGCATCCGGACAGCAGACCCCTCGGCTAGGGAAAGCGGTTAACGTGGGGGCAGCAGTTCGCCCGACGACATGAGCTGGAAGCGAGGACACGTCAATGCCTGCAGGCAAACCGAACATCCTGGTGATCTGGGGCGATGACATCGGCATCACCAATCTGAGCTGCTACAGCGACGGGTTGATGGGCTACCGCACCCCCAATATCGATCGCGTTGCCAAGGAGGGGATGCGGTTCACCGACTCCTACGGCGAGCAGAGTTGTACCGCGGGCCGGTCGTCGTTCATCACCGGACAAAGCGTCTACCGCACCGGCCTGAGCAAGGTCGGCATGCCTGGCGGCGAGACGGGACTGTCCGCGGAGGACCCGACGATCGCCGAACTGCTCAAGCCGCTGGGATACGCCACCGGGCAGTTCGGCAAGAACCACCTCGGGGACCTGAACAAGCACCTTCCCACCGCGCACGGCTTCGACGAGTTCTTCGGCAACCTCTATCACCTCAATGCCGAGGAGGAGCCGGAGAACCCCGACTACCCGACCGAGGAGGAGGCGCCGCTGCTGCGACGGCGACTCCTTCCTCGCGGCGTCGTCCACTCCTGGGCCACCGAAGAGGCCTCCGACGAGGTCGACGAACGGTTCGGGCCGGCAGGCAAGCAGCGCATCGAGGACACCGGGCCGCTGACCCGCAAGCGGATGGAGACCATCGACGACGAGACCACCGGGGCAGGCATCGACTTCATCAAGCGACAGACAGATTCGGAAACGCCGTTCTTCGTGTGGATGAACATGACGCACATGCACTTCCGCACGCACACCAAGCCCGAGAGCGTCGGACAGGCCGGTCGCTGGCAGTCCGAGTACCACGACACGATGATCGACCACGACGGCCACGTCGGTCAGCTATTGGACTGCCTCGACGAGCTCGGTATCGCCGAGGACACCATCGTCATCTACTCCACCGACAACGGCCCGCACGCCAACAGCTGGCCCGACGGCGCCACCACCCCGTTCCGCAGTGAGAAGAACACCGGCTGGGAGGGCGCATTCCGGGTACCGGAGATGATCCGCTGGCCCGGCAAGATCCAGGCCGGCGTGGTCTCCAACGAGATTGTGCAGCATCATGATTGGCTGCCGACGTTCCTGGCCGCCGCCGGTGAGCCGACCATCGTGGAGAAGCTCAAGCAGGGCCACACGATCGGCAAGAAGACCTACCACGTGCACATCGACGGGTATGACTTGCTGCCCTATCTGACCGGCGAGGTCGACAAGAGCCCGCGGCGGGGGTTGATCTACTTCTCCGACGACTGTGACGTGCTCGGCATCCGCTTCGATAACTGGAAAGTCGTGTTCCTCGAGCAGCGCTGCCAGGGCACGCTGCAGATCTGGTTCGAGCCGTTCACCGAACTGCGGGCACCGAAGCTGTTCAACCTGCGCACCGACCCGTTCGAGCGTGCCGACGTCACGTCCAACACCTATTGGGACTGGGTGATCGATCGGATCTTCATCGTGCTCTACGCCAACGCACTGGTGCTGCGATTCCTGGATACGTTCAAGGAGTTCCCGCCGCGGGCCGAGCCCTCGTCGTTCACGATCTCCGCTGCGGTGGAGAAAATGAAGAAGGCCATGGAGTCGGCGGGCGGCTGAGCTTGGCAGGGTTGGAGTGGATCCCTGCCCAGACCGCCGTGCTGGGATCGGATCGGCACTACCCGGAGGAAGGGCCGGTCCGCGACGTCGCGGTCGAGGGGTTCTGGATCCAGGCCCGAGCGGTGACCAACACCGACTTCGCCGAATTCGTCGACGCCACAGGGTATGTCACCGTGGCGGAGCGGCCGCTGAATCCTGCGGACTATCCCGGCGCGCCGGCGGAGAACCTGCAACCGGGATCAATGGTGTTCCATCGCACCAGCGGACCGGTCGACCTGAAGCACCTGAGCCAGTGGTGGACGTGGACCCGGGGTGCGTCGTGGCGCCGACCTGTCGGCCCCCTGTCCTCAATCGACAAGCGTCCCGGCCATCCCGTTGTTCACGTCGCCTACGAGGACGCGGAGGCCTATGCCGCTTGGGCCGGGCTCGCGTTGCCCACCGAAGCCCAGTGGGAGACCTCGGCCCGCGGCGGTCTCAGCCACACGACATATACCTGGGGTGACGAACCTGAGGCGCCCGGCGAGCGGCTGGCCAACTACTGGCACGGTGAATTCCCGTGGCGTCCGGACCCCGGTTATGGCCGCACCAGTACCGTCGGCAGTTTCCCTTCCAACGGGTACGGGTTGTTCGATATGGCGGGCAACGTGTGGGAGTGGACCAGTGACTGGTACGGCGACACCCGCGCCGGCGACCCGTGTTGCGAGGCCGGCAGCTACGACGCCGCCCAGCCACAGTTCCGGGTGCCGCGCAAGGTCATCAAGGGCGGGTCCTTCCTGTGCGCCGACAATTACTGCCTGCGTTACCGACCCGCTGCACGCCGTCCCCAGATGATCGACACCGGGATGAGCCACATCGGATTTCGCTGTGTGAGACTGGGCCGCGACTAACCTGAGCGCCATGGCCGTCGTCGTCGTGGGAGCAGGTTTGGCCGGGCTCGCTGCTGCTCGTCATCTCACCAAGCACGGGGTGGAGGTCACCGTGCTCGAAGGCTCGGACGCCGTAGGCGGACGGGTGCGCACCGACCTGGTCGACGGGTACCGCCTCGATCGGGGCTTCCAGCTCTACAACCCGGCCTACCCCGAGGGTGCTCGCGTCCTTGATCATGAGGCCCTCGACCTGAAGCCCTTCATCGCGGGGGCCCGCATCGTGCTCAACCGTGGCGGCCGTCGTCGGGTTGCCCGAGTCGCCGATCCGCGCCGCGAGCCGTCGTGGGCCGTCCCGTCGCTCATGGCGCGCATCGGCTCGCCGGTGTCGCTTGCCCGCTTCGGCGCCTACGCCGTCTCCCGGGCCGTCCGGTCCGTTGAATCCTTGCGCCGTGATCCTGACGTCACGACCGAGGAGGCATTGCGCCGGGCCGGCGCGGACCGCTCGCTGATGGAGCAGGTGCTTCGCCCCTTCCTGTCCGGGGTCTTCCTGGAGTCCGAACTCACGACGTCGCGGCGCTTCCTGGACGTGGTGCTGAAATCCTTTATCCATGGCACGCCGGGCGTTCCTGCATTGGGGATGCAGCGCATTCCCGAACAACTTGCCGCCGGGCTGGACGTTCGACTTGGCCATCGGGTGGCGTCGGCCTCAGCGCGGGCTGTCGATGTCATCGGCGGTGACGCCCATTCCGTCGAGGCCGTCATCGTCGCGACCGATCCCGGGACCGCCGCCGGCCTGATCGCGGATGTTGTTGCTCCCGAGGCGCATTCGGTCACCACCTGGTACTACCGGCCCACTTGCCCACCGGAGGACCTCGCCGACGGACAGGCCGTGCTCGTGCTCGACGGCGATCGCCGCGGACCGCTCGTCAACACCGTGGTGCTCACTCATGCCGCACCGGATTACGCTCCGGCCGGAAGTGCACTGATTGCGGCCTCGGCGCTCGGTGTATGGGAAACCTCTGCGCAGGAGAAGGCCGTCCGTGAGCACCTCTCGTGGTTGTACGGCGTCCCGACGAAAGATTGGGAGCTCATCGCGAGCTACCCGATCCACTATGCGCTACCCGCCATGCCGGTGCCCTTCAAACTCCAGCGGCCAGTGCGCACGGCGAGCGGCGTCTACGTGGCTGGTGATCACCGCGACACCTCGTCCATCCAGGGGGCGCTGGTCAGTGGGCGCCGTGCGGCTAAAGCAGTGCTGGCTGATCTCGGGATCACGCTCGGCCCACCGGTGTAGTAGGCGGCCGAGTTGGCGTCAGGTAGCACCAACACATTTGCCCGCCTCTGAGCGACACCGCCCTACGTCGCGCCGGATGCCCGCTCTCACCGAATCGTTTGTCGCTCGAAGGCGGGCAATAGTGTTGTGCCTCATTCACGCTTTGCGAAGCCGCGCCTCGCGAACCCACGCCTCCCGGCGCGAGCCGACGCTTGTTAATTCAGCGGGATGCTCGGCCGCAGCTGCAGAGGTGCTCCGCCTGGCAATGGCCTGGGGCCCCCTCACACCTGTGGACGCCGGTGTCGTCCGGATCGTCAGGTCCCCGGCCGGTCGTCCACTGGAATCCGCAGACGGGCGCGTCGGGTTCGGCCATCAGCAGCTACCGGCGGTCCAACGCGAACACCCGGATATCGCGATCGGTTCGTGTCTGGTAGGCCGGATAAGCCTTGAGGTACTTCATGAACAACTGGCAGGCGTGGTCGTACTCCTCGCCTTCGAGCCGGGTCGCTCTCACCGGAATCTCTTTGCCGCCCATGGTGACCCAGGCATCCGGATTCGCCAATAGGTTTGTCGACCATGCGGGGTGCGCGGACTGCCCGAAATTGCTCCCGAAGAGAAACAGGCGATCACCATCTCTGGTGTAAATCAGCGGCGATTGACGGCGCTGGCCCGATTTCCTGCCGATGGTGGTCAGTACCAGAACCTGGTATCCAAACGGGCCCAGCACGGTGTAGCGCCCCTTGGTTCTACTGAGCAGCCGCCGGTCCAACGGAACAAGCGCGCGGATGCACCGAGAACCCAAAGGCGTCGCGGCGAACGCATCGAAAAACCCCCGCAGCGGGCTTGATTCGGAACCCCACCGTGCGTCCGGGAACCCGTCATCGGCCATTGCTGACTCCCATCGTCGCTTTCGCATCGTACGGGGATGAATCGGCGCGGCTTCGCCGATTGTTTGAGAGGCTGGGTCGATGTTTCTGAAAGTGTTGCTAGCGCCACTGTCCATCGCGACCGCCGGCAGCGCGGGGGTGATCGCGTCGGTGGCCACCGTCGGCAGTGCCATGGTCGCCGGTTCCATTGGCACCGTTGGCAGCGTTGCCGTCGCGGGTTCGTTGGGCACGGTTTCCAGCGTCGCGGTTGCCGGGTCGGTCGCCACTTTCGGCAGTGGCGCAGTAGCGGGAAGCGCTGCTACGGCACTGTCATTGCTGATGAGTGGGTGCGCGGCCTGCCTGGGCTGTGTGTCGTGCCGTCGCTGCAGGGCCTGTGTCGCCTGCACGAAATGTGAGGACTGCGTCGGCTGCGTCGGCTGCCACAACTGTTCAGGACTGCGCAATGCCGTTGGGCTGCGCGATGTTCATGTGCCGGTTCCGGCCTAGTGGATCACGCCGCCCGCGAAGGCCTTAATCGGCTGCATAGACATGCGCGGGAACCACCCGGCCCAGCATCAACTGGCCGGCGATGATCAAGGTCGCGAACGCGAAGATCAGGGCTGAGGCGGTCCAGGCCAGCGCCTGGCCGGTCTGGCCGTACAACGCTGATGCAAAACCGATCGCCAGGCCGTCGAAGGTCATCGCCCCCGCCGTACCCCAGGTGAAGACCGCTCGCTGATCAAGATGGCGAAGCCGGGCGACCCACTGCAGAAACCACACCGTGGGTGGTGCCGCCAGCGCCACCACGACGTACACCATGACGCGCCAATGCGTCTCGAGGAAGACATGTGCGGGCAGAAGACTGATGACGATGGCGAAGCTCAGGGCGACCAGAGCGCCCACCACGAGACCCGTCACCGCTGCGCTGTTAGGTTCATTCATTCCCGCACCTCGTTCGAATTGTAGTATTGACTACAAAAGTCTAAGAGATGCAGCCGCTAGGATCAAGAGGTGGGTTACAAACACTCCCGGGAGGACCTCCTTAAGGCGGCCATCGCCGTTGCGACGACGTCGGGAATCGGATCGCTCACCTTCGACTCGGTCGGGGAGAGCCTGGGCATCAGTGACCGGACCGTCGTCTACTACTTCCCGACCAAGACCGACATGATCACCTCGGTCGTCGGTGCCCTCGGTGGGCAACTTCAGGCGATGTTGGCGAAGGCTTTTGGTGAAGAGGCACTCCCGGTTCGCGATCTTGCGAGACGGGCGTGGCCGGCGCTCGCGTCACCGGCCGCCGACCCGGTTTTCGCGGCGTACTTCGAGGTCATCGGACTGGCGAGTGCCCGTCGCGAACCGTATGCCTCGCTGGTGCCGTTACTGATCAGTGGGTGGGTGGACTGGCTTGAGCCCCGGATCGCCGCGCCGACCGGCGCCGAGCGGCGCAGGCAGGCGCTGGCAGCGGTCGCAGTGCTGGACGGACTGCTGCTGCTGCGCCGGATTTCAGGGGCGCGCGCGGCCAACACGGCAGCCCGTGAGCTGGGGATCGGCTGATTCACAACGCCTGAAACGCGCGCCGCGCCGTCGATTCTGCGAATAGTGTGGGCTGATATCCGGTCGTCGGAATGTTCCATCGGGTCATCCACCACGAGAGGACGCACATGGCTAATGCCGCGGAGCGGGAAAAGCAGCTGGCGTTGGTGTCACGGCTGAAGGCGACCTTTCCGGAGGTTCCGGAGTGGCCGATTCCCAACGTGATGACGTCCGATCATTACTGGGCGTATCAGAAGTGCAATCAGGATCAGGGTGGTCAGCTCAATGTGGCCGAGCCCTTCCTGGAGAAGGAAGAAGAGCAGTGGGAGCTGATGACCTACGCGCTCTGCGAGGTCCTGGGGTGGACCGGCATCTGGGTCTCCGAGGAGCGGCGCCGGATCGCCGACGTCGATATGGGTCTCGCGATGTATCTGGGCCTGCCCTACTACTCCCGCTGGCTGTGGTCGGTCGGAAAGACCCTCATCGAAAAGCAATACATCACCTGGGGTGAATTGACCGATCGGCTGGCCGAGGTGCAGGCCCGCTACGCCGGCGGGCTCAAGGGACGACTGCCGGACGCGCAACCCAAGTTCGAAGGCGACGGCTCGAAGGTCAAGCGCAACGGCGCCCACATCGAGGCACTCGGCAAAGGTGACCCGGGGATGTATGCCGGAAAGGCCGGCACGGCTGCGTTCAAAGTCGGTGACCGGGTCAAGGTGCGCGAGCTGCCCGCGATGTTCTACACCCGCACACCGGAATACGTGCGCGGGGCCGAGGGGGTGATCGCCGACGTCGCCTATGAGAGCCCGGCGCCGGAGGACGAGACCTGGGGCCGCGAGGACGTCACGCCGGAATGGTTCTACATCGTGCGGTTCAAGCAGTCCGAACTTTGGCATACCTACTACGGCCCGGAGGGCGACACCCTGCAGACCGAGATCCCCGAGCGTTGGCTTCAAGCAGCCAGATGAACCTGCCCCTTATCCCAAACGTGTTGAGAGGAAACCGGTTCCGATATGTCTGATCACGGACACGACCACGATCACGACCACGTACGCACCGTCAAGCCCATGGTCGATGAGATCACCGACTTCGAGGTCCTCGAGATCGCCATGCGCGAGTTGTGTATCGAGAAGGGGCTGTTCACCGCCGAGCAGCATCGCATCATGACCGAGTACGGCGAGCAGATCGGCCCGACACCGGCCGCCCGGTTGGTGGCCAGGGCCTGGGTGGACCCGGAGTTCAAAAAGCTGGTGTTGACCGATGCGCTCGCGGCCAGCAAGGAAGTCGGGGTGGATTGGCTGGAACCCACCGGCTTTGGTACCCCGAGCGATTTCTACGCCTTCAAGGTCCTCGAGGACACCCCTGAGGTGCACCACGTGATCGTCTGCGCACTGTGCTCCTGCTACCCGCGACCGATTCTGGGTAACTCCCCGGAGTGGTACCGCACCCCGAACTACCGGCGCCGGATCGTGCGCTGGCCGCGGCCGGTGCTCGCCGAGTTCGGTCTTCAACTGCCCGAAGAGGTGGAGGTGCGGGTGGTGGACTCCAACCAGAAACACCGATACATGGTGATGCCGATGCGCCCGGAGGGTACCGAGGGCTGGACCGAGGATGAGCTCGTCGAGATCATCACCCGCGACTCCCTGATCGGTGTCGCCCTGCCTAAGCCAGGCGTGACCACCAATGTCATCACTGCGTCGATCCCGGCCATCCGGCCGATCGTGCAGTGAGCGGGCAAGCGGTGGGTGGCGCGGAGCCGTCGAAAGTCGAGTCGGTCAGCGTCGAGGTGCTCGAAGAGATCGCCAAGCGCAACCAGACCTGGCCGGTTATGGCGGCCAAATACGGTGTCGAGAACCCGTTGCCGCCGTGGAAGACCAGCCTGGACGGGTTGTGCGACGCCCTGGACCGGTCGTGCAGCACCGAGGAGAAGCCGCAGTTGACGTTCAAAGAACGCCGCGACGAGGAGGACGTGCTGTCGGCGGGCAAGTATGTCGACCTGCCTTATCCGGAGAACCAGCTCGTCGCCCTGGCGCACTCCCTGGTGTCGCGCGGGGTCATCGGGGAGGCGGAATTGAAGGAGCGGCTGGCTGCGATCCGTGCTCGCCTCGAAGGGGAATAACCCGCTCGCCCTAACGATTCCCCGTGCGACGCCGGGCAGTGAGCTTGGACCAGACCCACGTCAAGGGCACGTCGCGGCCGGTGGCGAGGTACTCCACCGTGGTCGGATAGTGGCAGATCTCGCGCACCTGGGATAGTCCGGCGGGCTTTCCGAGGAGCAGCACCTGGTCATCTAGCGCGAGCGGGGTGTCCTCGGCCGGCATGAACCGTGGCTCGCCGTCGCGGATGAGAACGAGGGCAGCCAGCGGCAGAGTCGACTCCCGGTCGTCGGGCCGCAGCATCAGGGTCCCCAACGTCAGGGTCTGCCCGCGCCGCAACCAGTCGGCGATCGCCGGCGCGTGTTCAGCGGAGAGCGTGATGACGTCACGCTCGGGTGTGCGCCGGCCGCAGCGGTCCTTCAGGTGGTCCCTGACTTGCGTGGCCCACCTGTCATCGCGGGTGTGGGCATGCTCGACGAAGCTCCAGAACACCGGGGTGACAATCCGCGCGAGCACCTCCCGGGCGACGACTTCGGTTGCGACATAAATCGAGTCGATCCGTAGCGTGTCGAGCAGTACCCTCTTGGCGTTCGTCTGCTGCCGGACCACCAGGTAGACGTCGGGGTTGGTGTGGCGGGCATGTTCGGCCATCGCGATGTTGATCGTGTCGTTGTCGGTGCCGGCGACGAATCCCACCGATCCGGAGACGTCGGGGTCGCCGCCGGCCGGGTCGACGAGGTCGACGGTGACACCGATGGCGGCGAGGTCGGTGACCACCGCGTCGCCGAATTCGCCCTCGGCGCAGACCACCCACCTGCGTCCGGTGAGATCATTCCGCACCGATTGCAGCTGCTCCTCATCGTTGTCCATCAGCCACCGCAGAAGTTGGTGGGTGACCGGTTGGTGGATCGACAGGGCGAGGTAGTCGCCGAACCGGTCGTCGGCGTTGATCGCCGACCCGGGGGCGAAGTGCTCCATGCGGGTCCGGGTGCGCCGTTCGGCACAGCGGCCGAGTACGGGCAGATCCGGTCGCAGCAGCGACGCCGCCATCACCACCGCGAGGTTGGCGTCGTCGTCGTTGGTCAATGCGAGCACACCTTCGCACTCCGGGTGCCCCAGGCCGGCCATGCCGAGTACCGCCGGTACGGCGCAGTCGCCCTGTACCGCGGGGACGTCGAAGCTGAGTTGCTCGTTGGATTTCACCGACTCGACCCTGTCGTCCCGCGTGTCGACGACGACGAAACGGCGGTAATGCTCGTCAAGGTCAGCGCCGACGATCCGCCCGGCGTCGCCGTAGCCGGCGATGATGACGAAGGGTTCGACCAACCGCCGAACCTGGCGGCGGAACTGCTGAGCGGCGACAGCGGCCTGGAAGGCGGACCCCTGGACGAGCGCGAAGAACACCGCGATGGCGTAGGCCCAGCTGATGACGAGCAGGAAGATCGACATCGCCAGCCACATCCGCTGCGGGTAGCTGAAGGGGTAGGGCGCCTCGGTGTAACCGACCGTCGTCAACGTGATCGTCATCTGGTAGAAGGCGTCGAAGATGTTCAGCCGGTAAGGGTTTCCGTCCGCATCGGCGCCCGGCATCAACATCATCCCGGCGGTGCAGAAGCTGAACGTGGTGATGACGACGATGAGCGGTATCCGCATCCGCCGCATGATCAAAAAGATCACTTCGGTCGTCGGCACCGTTGTCGGAATGTCGATCGCCCTGCGCGGTGCGGTCACCCGCCGTCGAGACCAGAGGTGGAACGGGTGCGGCGGGTTCGGCATTGAGTATCGGAGACGGCTATCGGCGACGGAACGTCGCCGTCTCGACGACGAGAAGTGTGACGGAGACGAGGTTGGCCAGCAACGCCCCACCCGACAGCGAGACCACGCTGGCCGTGGCGTGCCCGTCCAATCCGTGAACTGATACCTGGGTGGCCCAGACCCACATGCCGGCGGCAGCAGCGAGTTGAAGCAACGCGACGAGACTGGTGGCCAGATGCACTGCGCCGAGTTGGGTACTGTCACCGAACTTCAGGACCGTCGTGATCAGAGCGACGATCAGTGCCAGGAACAACTCCCAGGAGTTGTGGACGTCGGGGTCGCTGATAGGGCCGACGAAGAAGCCGAAGTTCAGCGTGGCCGCCAGCAGCACGAAGAAACCGAAAACCACCTTCTCGAGGTTCACAGCGGCAGCCTAGTCTGTTCACTCATGGTCTACCTGAAGCCGCCGTGGTTCACCGTCAAGGTTTTCAACAAGATCGCGATGAAGACCGGCATGGCCGGCGCCGAGACTCTGACGCTCACCTCGCGCAGCGGCCGGCAACAGCAGATCCCCGTCATCAGCATCGATGTCGGCGGCATCCGTTACCTGGTCTCCACCCGAGGCGAGTCCGAGTGGGTCAAGAATGTACGTGCCAATCCTGCCGTGACGCTGACGGCCAAGGGTTCGGCGAAGCGCTTCACCGCCGCGGAAATACCCGAGCCAAGTCGCCCGCCGGTGCTGGAGGCGTATCGAGCCAAAGCCGGCAAGGCCGTTGACGGCTACTTCGCCAAACTGCCCGACCCCGTTGATCACCCGGTATTCAGGCTGACTCCCGCATCGGCTTAGGCAGCGGATCGGGCGGCCGTCAGCTGCTCGCGGAGGTAGTCAAGGACGTCAGCGGGCAGGCCTAAAGCCATGTGTACCAGCTCGGCGATCGCGGCGTCGCGGCCTACGGAGTGGCGAGTGCAGTAGGCGTCGAATGTGGCTCGTGCGTCGACGATTTCGGCGGTGGCCCTAGTGGACATAACGAGTTCTCCTCACGGTTCGGGATCCCAATACGTCGGCAACGCTATGGCCGGGCACCGACACGATCCGGGCGGTTTTCAGCGTCGGCGGTAACGAAAGAGGAGCGAAGAGAAGACGACTCGGCAACGTGCGTCCACGAACCCGTGGAGGCGACAGCCGAAGCTGTGCTACTTGCGGCCAGTGCGCTTGAGCACGTACTGCAGCCAGCGAACGTCGAGCAACATGAGGGCAACGGTATCGCTCGAAATTAAGGCGACCGGCCTCTGGAGCTAACGCGTCGCTAAAAAGTTTTGCCAGAAACCCATTAAGAATGGGCGCGTTCAGCTACCGCCGCCGACGCCAGCCCTCTGGGGGATCAACTGAGGGCACAGGTCCAGGACCGCGTACGTCACCAGGGCAACGGCGTCTTGGCGAGGGATGACATTGAAGGTGGTCGCGGCAATGACTTCATTGTTGATCGCCGCCCGGATGGTCAGGCCTTGGGCGGAGGTTCTGGTGATGCGGTCACACGACGCGTAACCCGCCGCGATCCAGCGCTCGGGTGTCCCGGGAATGTTCGTCGCCACCGAGTTCGAGTTCTTGATGTCGGCGACGAACTTGTCCTCCGGCGTATCCGCCGTTGCGGGTGCAGCCACCCCGACCGCGACCGCCAACACCGCAAAGGTGCCAGTAATCGCCTGACCTGAACTAAAACACCCCATAGCCATGGTCTCTATTGTGCCGGTCTTTCTCCGAACGCGCCGCTGGCAAACTCCGTTCAGGCAGGCTGCTTGCCCAGGAAGTCGTCGATCATCGCCCAGGTGGTCGCCGGCGCCGAGCGTCCGGTCAACACGCCGAGGTGGCCACCCGGTGCGGTCTCCATTCGGACCACGGGGGCGTTCGGCAGCAGTTCCCCGACATGGTGGGCGACGTCGACGGGCACCATCACGTCGCCGGTGCCGGCGATGTTCATGACCGGCACGCGCACATCGGCGAGGTCGACCATTTTGTTGGGTCCCTGAATCTTGCCGTCCGCCAGTTCATTTCGTTGAACCAGTCGCTGATACACCTGCAATGTCGCGCGTCCGGGGTAGGCCAGCATGCTGTTCATCAACCCGTCGACCGCCTCGACGTGGGCGAGGAATTCCCGGTCGTCGCGATACTTCATCAGGGTGATCGGTTTCTTGAGGTAGGTACTCAGTGATGTCGCTTTGAAGGCCGGCCCGACGATCTGCGACGGCAGGCCGCCGAGCACCTTCAGGCCCGTCCCGATGATCCGCCCGCCGGTGTACTTCCCAGCGCGGCGCAGCGGAGCCACCATGCGGTGCTTGCTCAGGTCGAAGGGGCTCGCGACCATGGCCACGGACTTGATCGGCAGCTCGCTGTAGGCAGCGGTGGTCAGGATGGCCATCAGCCCGCCCAGGCACCACCCGATCAGATGAACCGGTTTGCCGCCGGCGTCCTCGGACACTTTCTTGATGGCGTTCGGCACCACTTCGGAGACCCAGAATTCGATCCCGAGTTCGCGATCGCGCAGTCCGATCTCGCCGTAGTCGACGAGGTAGGTCGGCCGGCCCTCGGACAGCAGGTGCTCGGCGAGTGAACACCCGCGCCGCAGATCGAAGCAGATCGCCTGCGAACCCAGGGGCGGCACCAGCAGGACCGGATCGCCGCTCAGCGGTACGCCGTCGACAGGCAGGTATTTGTGCAGGGTCGATTTATGGCTCTCGTCGATCACCTCAGACGGCATTCGGGTGGTGTCGGCGATGCCCCCCTTGACGAGGAAGTCGAAGAGGTTCGACACCGCTTGACGACGTTGCTCGGGTGTCCGGTTGCGGTC
>JBAXUD010000429.1:0-3284 GCA_037129875.1 Mycobacteriaceae bacterium | reverse complement strand
CGGACCGCTACCGAACCACCAGCACGGGGCATTCGGCGTGATGGATCAGGTTCTGGCTGACTGAGCCGAGGATCGCGTCGGCGAGTGTCCCCCGGCCGTGGCTGCCGACGACCACCAACTGGGCCTCCCGGGACAGATCGGTGAGCCCTTTTGCCGGGCTGATGTCCTGAAAGACCTTGGTCACGTGGGCGTTCCGGAACTTACCGGCGAACGGTGCGACCAATTCGTCCATCCGCATGCGCTGCTTGGTCTGCAACAGATCGAGCAGCTGCCAGTCCATGAGCCCCTGGCCGCCGAGGTCGCCCATGCCGACCGCCGCGCCGATCTCCCACATGTGCACCACCGTCAGCGGCGCATGCAGCATGCCGGCGACGTCGAACGCTTCTGCGAGCGCACGGGTCGACCTGTCCGACTCATCGATGCCGACGACGACGGGCAGGGGCTTGCCGGTCCGCTTGGCGACCGGCTTGCGCCAGACCACGACAGGGCAGTCCATCCGGTGCACGATCCTCACCGCGTGCCCGCCCAGCGCGCGGTGATCCCCCGCACCCGTGCCCACCACCACAAGGCGAGCGGATTGCGAGGCCTCCCCCAGGGCTGTCGCGACCGCACCCTTGACAGCCGTCGTGCGGATCGCAAGATCAGGATGAGTCGATCGCACGGCCGTCTCCGCCGCGGCGAGCACGCTGTCGCCGTCACCGCTGCGGTCGGGTTCATCGGATCGGTCGGTGCCGGCGAAATGCCAGTCCAGGCGTGGAATCGCGTGCAGGAGTGTCAACGCAAGCCCGTGCCGGCTGGCGAACTCCGCCGCCCATTGGGCAGCGCCGAGCGCGGTGTCCGATCCGTCGATACCGGCGACGACGGCCGGCTGGTTGGCAGCGGTAGTCATGCACCGACACTATTCGCCGGGGGCCGGAAGGAATCGAGCGACCGTTGCCACCCGCGTGGGAGAGGATGTTCGGATGACCGCGGGCGAGCGCATTCCGGAGCCTGAGTCACCCGCACATCGGCTGCGCCGGATGTCCGGTCGTGATCCACATGAGCCGAATCGGGTCGCGACTCCGCTGGAACTGCTCTTCGATCTGACGTTCGTCATCGCCTTCGGCATCGCCGCATCCGAATTCGCGCACATGCTGGCCGAGGGCCACGTCGGCGCGGGTCTGACCGCCTTCGTGTTCGTCACCTTTGCGGTCTGCTGGGCGTGGATCAACTTCAGCTGGTTCGCCTCGGCCTATGACACCGATGACTGGGTGTACCGCCTGATGACGATGCTGCAGATGGTCGGGGTCATCATCCTGGCACTGGGCATTCCCCCGGTTTACGCCTCGATTGAGCGCGGTGCGATTGTCGACAACCGGCTGATGGTCGCTGGTTACGTGGTGATGCGAATCGCGTTGGTGGCGCAGTGGATTCGCGCGGCCCGGCAGGATCCGGATCGCCGAAACGCGTGTCTGACCTACGCTGCCACGATCACCGTCGCGCAGATCGGCTGGATCGGCATCCTCATCGCGCAGACGTCGGTCCCGATGACCTTCCTGCTGGTCGCAGCGATGACGGGGGTCGAACTGGCCGGCCCGTGGCTCGTCGAGCGCCGCACCGGCGGCAGCACACCGTGGCATGCCCATCACATCGCGGAGCGCTACGGACTGCTGACCATCATCGCGCTCGGGGAGGGTGTGATCGGCACCGTCGCTTCGCTGTCCGCGGTGGTCGCGGCGCAAGGCTGGACCGTCGATGCCGTCCTGGTGGCGATGGCCGGCACCGGCCTGACGTTCGGCATGTGGTGGATCTACTTCGTGGTGCCGGCGTCGGGCCTCCTGCACGCCCAGCGCGGCAAAGCCATCCCCTACGGCTACGGGCACATCGTGGTGTTCGGCTCGATCGTGGCGACCGGGGCCGGCTTGCACGCAGCCGCCTACTACATCGAGCAGCACTCCAAGCTTGGTTCGGTCGCGACTGTCCTGTCGGTCGCCATACCAGTGGGGATCTACATCGGCTCGGTCTATCTGCTCTACCTCCTCTTGGTGGGGGGCCGCGACAGTTTCCATGCACTGATGATGGCGCTGACCGCTGTGGTGCTGGCCGGTGCGGTGGCTCTCGCCGCTGCCGGGTTATCGATGGCGGTGTGCCTGCTGGTGATCATGCTCGCGCCGGTGGTGACGGTCGCCGGCTTCGAACTGTTCGGCCACCGCCACGCCGCGGAGTCACTCAGACGCCGCCTCGGCGCCGGGCCGCAGTAGCCCTAAGTCCGTCGCTGATCAGCCTATTACCACTATTGATCCTCGGACCTGATCGCGGCGATGATCGCGGAAACGTCAAACGAACGGTCCTCGTCAGGCCCCAGCGCTTCGAAGGCCTCGACGACATCCGCGCTCCGCCGGTCGGCGTAGGCGCGGACGTGTGGATGGGTGGCGATCAGGAACCGCTCGGCCGCGACACCGTCGAGTGCGCGCTCAGCCACGAGTGCCGGATCCATCCCCGCGGCGATCACCCGCCGCGACATCTCTTGCTCGGCAAGCGGCCCACCGAGTGCGTCGGGACGCAGGGAACCGCTGCGCCAGAGTCCCGTCGCGACCAATCCGGGAATCATCACACTGACGCCGACGCGGGCGGGCAGTTCGCGGCGCAGAACGTCGCCCAGACCGAGCACCGCGTGCTTGCTGGCGGTGTAGAAACCGTTGCCGGGGAACGGAACACCGACGGCATGCTCGGAGGCGGTCAGCAGGAACCAGCCGGGATCGGTGCCCTCGATCATGTGCCGTCCGAACGATTTGACGGTGGCCCACGTTCCGACCACGTTGACCGACAACGCCCACCGCAGATCATCGGCCTCACCGTCGAGCAACCTCGCCGGTGGGGTGTTCACCCCCGCGTTGGCGCACACCAGGCCCGGCACTCCGATCGTGTCGACGACCTCGGCCGCAACCTGTTCGACTGCGCCGACGTCAGCGATGTCGCACTCGAATGCGGCGCTGTGGACTCCGAGATCCCGTACGCGCCGGGCGGTCTGTTCAGCGCCTTCGGCATCGATGTCGATGACGGCCACTGCGCGCGCACCCCGGCCCGCGGCGGTGACGGCGAGTGCGGCACCGATGCCGCTCGCTGCGCCTGTCACCGCAACCGCGCGTCCCTCGAGCTTCATTCGGTTGCCGCCGCCTCTCCCGCTGCCCAGTTGATCGGCCGTTAGTATCACGCAGAGGCAACCCTGGGAGCGCGATGCACATCAAGGACAACGTCTTCGTCGTGACGGGGGCGTCGTCGGGCATCGGGCTCTCGACCGCAGA
>JBAXUD010000428.1:0-3288 GCA_037129875.1 Mycobacteriaceae bacterium | reverse complement strand
TCGACGTCGGGTTCCGGACCTATCACCGCAATGACGCTCCCGAGGACGTCCTCGCTGTGGGTTCGCGGGCGCCGTTCGTGGTCGCCCGCACCGATCGCGGTCTGGTGGCACTGCTCGGCCCTGAGGAACTCGACGCGTGCGCCGGCGACGTCGAGCAGTTCCGCCGAGCCCTGAGTCGAGCGTGTGCCGAACGGCACCTCGACGGGATCTGAGGATCAACGGAGCACGGCCACCAACATGGCGATCGCCAATCCGGCCCGGGCTGTCCAGGCGACGGTTCGGATCCAGTTCGTCGCGATCAGCCGATCAAGGGTCGCTGGATCGAAGTGCGCGTTGAGGCGTTCGTGCAGCGGGGCCGAGACGAGCACCGTAGTGCCGATCGCGACTGCCTCGGCACCGGCTCCCGCCCACGGCAACCACCAGATGAAGCCGACGGGCGCAGCGAATAGGAAGGCCAGGACGCAGACGCCCTCGACGGCCATTAGCGGCCCGACCACCCACGAGATGCGCAGGCGGTGTTCGGTTTCGAAGCGGGCGAACCGCGGGCCGGAAACGAAACGCATCAGCGGGTAGTGCACGACCTGCACGATCCAGATCACCCCGAACATCCCCACCGAGGCGACCACCTGAGCGACGGCGGCGACTTCGGCGACACCGGGGCTCACATCTTCACCTCGGCCACCACGGCGAAATGATCGCTGGCCCAAACGCTCTCGACCGCCGCCGGGTTCGCGGCCGTCACCGAGTGCATGTCCAGCTCCTCGCCGAGAAGGGCGGCCTGGGTGGTTCCGTTGGGCTCAACCCACGATTTTTGAAGAGTGAGGACGTCAGGGGTGGTCCGCTCGATCCACGACCGCAACGCGGCGGGCCGGGCTTCCCAGTCGCCCACCCGGCCCTGCACGTTCCACGGCATGATCCTCATCCAGGCGGCCTAAGAGGTGAGCACGACCAGGTACTGCCCCCCACCGGCCTGGATCCGAGACTCGACGTGAAGGCTTGGAGCCAGCCGACTCAAGCGATCCACCAACCACTCGGCAGCTGCGACTGCATCGGTTTCGGTCGGGCATCGACCCATTGCTTCGCTGCCACGCTTTCGGGCCAACCGCTCGGCACTGGTAATGATGGAAGCGGGGTCTGCAACAAAAAGCTCTTTGGGCCACAGCACTATTGGAGCAACGGCACCCTTTTTGGTGTTACATCCTCGGTGAGCGAGCCTCTCGCTGCCAAACACCGATTCCGTCCCCTTTCCTTTGGCTTTGCTCCTCGTGGTCATGCTGTCAATGCTCGGACCGCGGTCGTCGTTGACCGACATTTCAGGGTCGACCGCCTCATCGCACAGCCAGCACCGCCAGCCGTCGGCCTTCCCAACATCGTCAAGCCGAGTCATCTTTCCTCTTCCATTTCTTCGGTCTCCGTTTGAGTCGGCTTTCAGGCTTCTGGCTTGTGACCGGTGTCGCTACGAGGCGGGCAAAAGCGTTGGTGTTGCCCGGTTATCGGTTACGGCGGACGGGTTGCATCTGGGCTATCGGTCGGGATGCGGTACCGGGCGCATGTCCAGTGTGGGAATGCCGTCGAAGTCCTCGGGATTGCAGGTGTAGAGCGGGAGACCGTTGGCGATGGCGGTCGCGGCGATAAGAGCGTCATAGGCTCGGGCGGCGCGCTTTCGGCCGGCGGACCTGAGTGCTGCGGCTACTGCGCCGAAAGCACGGGCGGCCGCCGAGTCGAAGGGAATCGCGTCGAAGTCACTCTCTGCCTGCTGTAGGTGCGCTTGGCGCGCGGCGCCCTCAGCGGGGTCGACGGCGATCTGGGGGCCGACGGACAACTCGGCCAAGGTAATCGCACTGATCACCGACTGGTCGGGGAGCGTGGCGGGGTCGGTGATGCGGCCTAGCAGGATGACCGTCGAGGTGTCGAGCATGCCAAGGCTCATCACAACCTCACAACCCCGGTTCGATGAGTGCGTCGAGGTCGGCCCGTAATGCCGCGGGGTCAACTGCCGGCAGATGCCGCCGGCGGGCGATCAGTTCGGCGGGGCCGGCGCTGAGCCGTGGCAGTGGTCGTAGCTCTGCGACCGGCCGTCCGTCCCTGGTGACGACAACGGTCTCCCCGTGCTCCACCCGGTAAAGCACGTCGCCGCCGCTGTTACGAAGGTCCCGCACGCTCACGCTCTTCATCGAGCAAAGTGTATCACCGGTGATACACGCTTCGGATGCGACCGCGGCGTACGGTGCGATTCCAGCCTGGGCCATGTCGGTAGTTGGCAGCGCCGGCCGAGCACCGGTTGCCGGCGACGCCCGTGGGCCCAGCCGCGGTCCCACGGCCACTGGCGGCGGTCGTCGGTCCACACGAGTTGCAGGGCTCGGATCTGCGGACCGAAGATCCCGGCTGCGAACGTCAGATGGACGTCGGGGTGGTCGACCTCGACCACCTCGATGAGGAACTCGCCCTGGTAGTCGATGTGCATCGCCGGCCGCAGCCCGATGCCGTCCTCGACGATCTGGTGGGCGATCGAGTTCAGCAGCCGCGTCGAGGTCTGCGGTGGCAGGCCGGTGATGAGCAGTTCGGGCAAGTCCCTGTCGTGCAGTCCGATCGTGTACGCGAACGGTTGTCGCTCGCTCTCGACGAATTGCACTGCCCACCCGTGGTCTCTGATGGTCGCCCTCAGCGTGTCCAGGTAGTCGTCGATGGTTCCCTGCGGGTTGTCGCATCGCCAGCACATGGTCGCACCCTTCCTGTCGTGGATGCGGGTAAGCCTGCTCCCGCCCTCCGACAAGCTCGCTTCACCGGCGACGACGCAGAAGTTTTGCGGGGGGTCGCGTCGGTGAGGGTCGCGTAGGTTCTTGGATAATCAACCCCAAGACCTAACGCAGCACTTAACGAAAGCCATCATGTCCGAGGATCAGATCGCAGACGTTCCACCAAATCACCTCTCCATTGATCAGCACAGCCCGTTCTATAGCGAAGAGGCGCTCCTCCGCGGCGTGGGTATTCGCTTTAATGGCGTCGAGAAAACCAATGTTCACGAATACGACGTGGCCGAAGGTTGGGTGCGTGTTGAAGTTCCCACCGCTAAGGATCGCCGCGGAAATCCAATGATCGTCAGGCTCAGCGGCACGGTTGAACCTTTTTTCCGCCTAGCGGAATAGCGGAATCGTCGTCTGCCGTCGTCTGCCGTCGTTTACCGGCGGTCGCCGCCGAGCCTTAGGTACTCTCTGCCGCGGCGGTGCGGACGCCCTCGGCGCGGACCAGCAGGGCCGCTGACGGTATGACCTTGCCGGATAGATAGGT
>JBAXUD010000427.1:0-3300 GCA_037129875.1 Mycobacteriaceae bacterium | reverse complement strand
CGTGATGGCGGCCCTGGGACCTGCCTTTGTCGGGCTTGCGGTCAGCCACGACTAGCCGGCCGGATCACGCATGTGAGCGGCCACCCTGCCGTTAGGCATTGACTCGGCCCAGGTAGTTGCCGTCGCGCGAGTCGACCTTCAGCTTGTCGCCGATGTTGATGAACAACGGCACCTGGATCTCGGCACCGGTCTCCAGCGTCGCCGGCTTGGTGCCCGCACTGGAACGGTCACCCTGCAGACCGGGTTCGGTGTGACTCACCACGAGTTCGACCGTGACCGGCAGCTCGAGGTAGAGCGGGCTGCCCTCGTTGAAGGCGATCTGCACCGGCATGCCCTCGAGCAGAAAGCCGGCCGAGTTGCCCACCAGCGCCTCCGGCAGCGGGTGCTGCTCGTAGTCCTGGCTGTCCATGAATACGAAGTCAGAGCCGTCGCGATAGAGGTAGGTGGCGTCACGGCGGTCAACCGTGGCGGTCTCCACCTTGACCCCGGCGTTGTAGGTCTTGTCCACGACCTTCCCGGAGAGCACGTTCTTGAGCTTGGTGCGGACGAAGGCCGGGCCCTTGCCAGGCTTGACGTGCTGGAACTCGGTAATGGTCCAGAGTTGGCCGTCGATGTTCAGGACAAGGCCGTTCTTGAAGTCGGCAGTAGATGCCACGGTCGGTCGTTCTCCTCAGCAGGTGGTTGCGGACGGAACGGAGCTTACCCGCGCCGCGGGATGGCCCCTGACCGCACAGCCGGGGCTAATTGACGACGGTCAGCTCTTTCGGGAACCGGGACAGCGACTCCGGTCCGCGGTCGCCGACCAGCAGGGTGTCCTCGATCCGCACACCGCCGCAGCCGGGCAGATACACCCCGGGCTCGATGGTCACCACCGAACCCGTGCGCACAATGCCGACGGCCGCCGAGCCGATGCCGGGCGCTTCGTGAATCTGCAGGCCCACACCGTGACCGAGCCCGTGGCCGAAATGCTTGCCGTAGCCGGCATCGGCGATGACCCGCCGCGCGGCGGCGTCCACATCGGCCAGCGGGGTCCCCCGTTCGAGCGCGGCCAGGCCGGCGCGCTGCGCCGCCGCCACCAGTGCGTAGATCTCCCGCTGCCAGTCGGCGGCTTTTCCGGTCTGCCCGAGGACGAATGTGCGGGTCATATCCGAGTGGTAGCCACCGACCAGGGCCCCGAAATCGATCTTGACGAAATCACCTGCTGCCAGTTCGGCGTCGGTGGGCCGGTGATGGGGAACCGCGGAGTTGGGCCCGGCGGCGACGATGGTTTCGAACGAGGGCCCATCGGCGCCGTGATCAAGCATCAGGGCTTCCAATTCGCGGGCGACCGCCCGTTCGGTCCGGCCGGGGCGCAGCCCGCCGCCGGCAACCAGGGCGGCCAACGCCGCGTCGGCGGCTTCGCACGCCAGCCGCAGCAGCGCCACTTCGCCGGCGTCCTTGACCTCGCGAAGCGCCTCCACGGTTCCCGATGCGCGGACCAACTCGACACCCTCGTGGCTCTCCAGCGCGCTTGCCAGCACCTCGAATCCGTCGACGGTGACGACGTGGCTTTCGAAGCCGATGCGCGGCGCACCCGCAGCCACCGCCCGCTCCACCAGGTGGCGGCCGCACGCGCGCTCGATCACCGCTTCCAGGTCGGGTGCCTGCCGGGCGGCCTGGGTCCGGTATCGGGAGTCGGTGGCCAGCACCGGCGGCGCGTCGCCGGCGAACACCAGCAGGGCGGCGTTGGAACCGGTGAATCCGGACAGATATCGAACGTTGACCAGGTCGCTGACCAGCATCGCGTCCACACCGGCCGCGTCCAGGCGCGCCACGAGACGCTCCCGGCGCTGGGAATATGTCACGGTCGGTGACGGTACTCGCTAGGCTGAGTCCCCATGACGACCTGGTTGCCCCGCGGGGTGCTCCTCGCGATCGGGATGGTGCTGCTCCGTCTGGTGCAGGGAGCGCTGATCAATGCCTCCCCCACCAACGCCGGCGCCATCAGCTTCGGACTGTGCGCTCTGTTCGGCTTGGCCGCCCTGATTTGGGGTCTGTTCGACGGTATGGCCGATGCCCGGGCGAACCCCGACCCGGACCGCCGCCGCGACCTGGCGATGCGCTGGCTGCTCGCCGGTCTGGTCGCCGGCGTGCTCAGCGGCCTGGTGACCTGGCTCATCTCGCTCTTCTACAGCGCGGTGTATGTCGACGGACTGGGGCCCGAACTGATCGTGTTCCCGGCCTTCACCACCCTGCTGATCTTCCTGCCCGCGATGTTCGCGGTGGCTGCGGGCCGGTGGCTGGTGGACCGCCGCCGCCCGCCCTTTCACCGCCAGCGCGGCGGGGCCCCGGCCGGGGACGTATTCGATGCCGTCAGCGAGGACGATCCGAATGAGAAGTACGCGGTGTCCCGCAACGAGTTGGACTGGCGCCAGGAGGCCCGCGAGGCCGTCCGGCTCGAACACGAGGAAGCCGATCTGCGCCTGCACGACCGGGAGTAGGCAGACTCAGCTCTCTGCGGCGAGGTAGCGCAGAGCCAGCAGATAGCCCTGCACTCCCAGGCCGACGATCACGCCGGTGGCCACACCGCTCAGGTAG
This sequence comes from Mycobacteriaceae bacterium, assembly GCA_037129875.1. Lineage (GTDB taxonomy): Bacteria > Actinomycetota > Actinomycetes > Mycobacteriales > Mycobacteriaceae > Mycobacterium. The sequence continues at coordinate 723 of JBAXUD010000427.1, read as the reverse complement.
GAGTGGTGCCGAAAGTCTTCGCGCGCATGCACATTGGAGATGTGGACTTCGATCAGCGGGGCCCGCAGTTCGGCACAGGCATCACGCAGTGCGATCGACGTGTGGGTCAGCGCCCCGGCGTTGATGATCACCGGGTCCGCGTCATCGGCGGCGACGTGCAGCCACTCCAACAACTGGGCCTCACTGTCGGTCTGCCGCACCGCAACCGACAATCCCAACCCGTCGGCCTCGGCCTCGATCAGGCCGACCAGGTCCTCGTAACTGGTGTTGCCGTAGACCTCGGGCTGGCGCCGGCCGAGCCGCCCCAGGTTAGGGCCGTTGAAAACCTGCACCGTCGTCATTGGCCTGCCTCCTGGTCACCGGTCGACATCACTTCCGCGTAGGCCGCTGCCAACAGGCCCGGATCCGGGCCTTCCAGCCGGCCCGGTTTGGCCAGACTGTCCAACACCACGAAACGCAATGTCCCCGAACGATTCTTCTTGTCCCCCGCCATGAAGGTCAGCAGCTCGGGCAGGGCGTCGGCGTCGTAGGACACCGGCAGGCCCAACGCCGTCAGAACCTCACGATGCCGCTGTACGGTGTCGTCGTCGAGGCGGCCGGCCAGCCGCGCCAGTTCGGCGGCGAAGACCAGTCCCACCGACACCGCAGCGCCGTGTCGCCACCGGTAGCGCTCGCGCCGTTCGATGGCGTGGGCCAGGGTGTGCCCGTAGTTGAGGATCTCCC
>JBAXUD010000426.1:0-3322 GCA_037129875.1 Mycobacteriaceae bacterium | reverse complement strand
TCCTCGTCGGGAACCGCGATCCGGAACGGGCGGATCATCTCCGTGTGCTCAGTATTTCTCGGGGTCGCCACTAGGCTAGGTTCTCATGCGACTGGTGGTCGATCTCAACAAGTGCCAGGGTTACGCGCAGTGCGTGCCGCTGGCTCCGGAGGTGCTCGAACTCGTGGGCGAGGAGGCCCTGGCCTACGACCCCAACCCGGACGACTCGCAACGTCAGCAGGTGCTGCGCGCGGTGGCGTCCTGCCCGGTGCAGGCCATCATTCTCGAACTCGATCCGCCGGCCGACCGGGATACCAAGTGACGTCCGGGCTGCGCGGCACCTATTCGTTCGACGAGATCCTCCAAAAGTTCCGCGCCGAGGGCCGCATCGTCATCGTCGGCGCCTCGCTGGCCGGGTTACGTGCCGCCGAAGCGTTGCGAGAGAAGGGCTTCGAGGGATCACTGACCATTATCGGCGACGAGCCCCACGAACCCTACGACCGCCCCCCGCTGTCCAAGCAGGTGCTCAAGGGCTGGGTGCCGGCCGACCACACCAAGCTGCCCCGGCTGCGCCGGGTGGACGCCGACTGGAAGCTGGGTGTGGCCGCGGTGGGCCTGGACCGCATCAACCATGTGGTCAAGCTCGCCAACGGCGAGGAGGTGGGCTACGACCGGCTGTTGATCGCCACCGGCACCCGGGCCCGGCCCTGGCCCAACCCGGAAGAGGCTGCGCTGCTGGGCGTGCACACGGTGCGAACCGTGGAGGACGCGGCAGCCCTGTCCGCCGACCTGAAAGCCCGGCCGAAGCGGGTCCTGGTCGTGGGGTCGGGCTTCGTCGGCTCGGAGATCGCTTCGGTATGCCGCGATCTGGACCTGCCGGTCACTGTGGCCGAGCGGGGCAGCGGCCCACTGCGCGGCGCGCTGGGCGGGGTGATCAGCGACATCGCCGCGGGGATGATGCGCGACGCCGGCGTGGACCTGCGCACCGGAGTCTCGGTGAAGTCCCTGGAAGGCGACGCCGGCGGCCATGTTCGCTCCGCGACGCTGTCGGACGGCACGGTTCTCGACGTCGACGTGGTGGTGCCCTCGCTCGGCTCAGTCCGCAACGTGGAGTGGCTGGACGGCGCGGGACTGGCCGCCGGGCAGTGGGGGGTCGGCTGCGACGCCGGCTGCCGGGCTTTCGACATCAACGGCGTGGTGACCGACCACATCTTCGTCGCCGGCGATGTGGCCCGGGCGCCGCACGTGCTCTACGGCTATGAGTTCCTGGCATTAGAGCATTGGGACAACGCGGTTTTCGGTGCCGAAGTGGCCGCCAACAACATGATCCATCTCGAGGTGGGCCGCCGGCCGCACCTGCCGCTGCCGTCGTTCTGGTCCGGCCAGTTCGGGGTGAACATCAAGAGCGTGGGGGTGTGCTCTTTCGGCGACGAGATCGTCTTCACCCAGGGCTCCCCCGAGGACCGCCGGTTCGCCGCGGCGTACGGCCGCAACGGCCGCATCGTGGGAGCGGTCACCTTCAACCACGGCAAGTGGCTGCCTTATTACGCGGATCTCATCGAGCGGTCCGGCCCGTTCCCTCCGCCGGCCCCGGGGTATGACCTCCCGGCGAACGCCGAGGTGATGCCGGCCCGATTCCCCGACCCGCGGGAGCCGTCGGGGAATCCCGACGTGGTGCTCACCGGACACGACCCGACTTCGCGCGGCGCCGAATTCCGGCCGCGCGCGTAAGGAGTAGCGATATGGACGCCGCAGCAGCCTGGACCGAGGCGATGAAGTTCGCCAATCGCCCCAACCCCTACCCGTACTTCGAGGAACTGCGCAAGACGCCGGTGGCCAAGGTCGCCGAGCACACCTACGTCGTCACCGGCTACCCGGAGGTGATTGCGCTGGCCCATGATCCGCGGATCAGCTCCGACATCGGGCGCAGCCCGTCCGGGCTGTTCGGGGAGAGCGACGCCAAACTCGAAGCCGCCGAAGCCGCCCAGGCCAAAGACAGCAGCATGCTGGTCTCCGACCCGCCCGGCCACGACACGATGCGCCGGCAGTTCATGCGCCACTTCGGGCCGCCGCACACCCCGGATCTGATCCCGTCCATGGCCGGGTTCGTGGTGGACCTGGCCAGCGAACTGCTGGACACGGTGAAGGCCCGGGGCGGCACCCGGATGGATGTCGTCGACGACTTCTCCTACCCGATCCCGGTGTCGGTGATCTTCCGGGTGATGGGGGCGCCGATCGCCGACGAACCGAAGTTCCACAGTTGGGTGGTGGACTTCATGCAGGGCGCCGACGTGGGGCCGGAACGCGACACCCCCGAGGGTCAGGCCGCCGTGCAGAAGGCCGCCAAGAGCATGGCCGAACTCGACGCCTACGTGCGTGCACTGGTGGCGCGCTTCGCCGCCGAACCCGGACCGGGCCTGCTGTCGGCAGTGCTGCATGACGACGGCCCCGACGGGCCGGTGTCCCAGGATGTGGCGGCGGCCAATGCCATGTTGCTGCTGATCGCCGGGCATGACTCGACGGTCAACACCATCACCAACTGCGTGATGACGCTACTGCGCAACCCGGGCTCGTGGGATCTGTTGCGGGACAACCCCGAACTGATCCCCCGCGCCGTCGAGGAGGTTCAACGGCTGCAGGGGTCGGTGCAGTTCTTCCCCAGCCGATGGGCCACCGCGGACATCGAGATCGCCGGCACCCGGATTCCGGCCGGCTCGGCGGTGTTCCTGGTCTACGCCGCCGCCAACCGCGACCCGCGGCGGTTCGAGCACCCGGACCGGTTCGACCCGATGCGGGAGGACAACGAGCACCTCGGCTTCGGCAGCGGCATCCACACCTGCTTCGGCGGTCCACTGGCGCGCTTGGAGGTCAACCTGGCGCTGGAGGTCTTCCTGCGCCGGGTCCGCTCGGCGCGGTTGGTGGTCGACCCGCCGCCGTACCGGCACAACCAGGTCTTCCGCGGGCCGCGGCATCTCTGGGTGGACTTCGCCGAAATCGACTAGGCCGAAATCGATTAGGGCCCAGATAACAGACTGAGCCGGAATCATCGACTGACTGGCACTCTGGAGGGCGTGACCCCCGATCCGTTGGACCGATTCTCAGCCCTGACCCGGCGCTGGTTCACCGGGACCTTCCCCGCGCCGACAGCCGCGCAGGCCCAGGCCTGGGACGCGATCGCCGACGGCGACCACACGCTGGTGATCGCACCCACCGGATCCGGCAAGACCCTGGCCGCGTTCCTGTGGGCCATCGACCGACTGGCCCACTCGGATGCCACCGGACAAGGGCCGGGCACCCGGGTGCTCTACATCTCCCCGCTCAAGGCCCTGGCCATCGACGTCGA
>JBAXUD010000425.1:0-3327 GCA_037129875.1 Mycobacteriaceae bacterium | reverse complement strand
AGCACCGGCGCCATCTTCTGGCTGACCCGGCCGGCCACGATCATCAGGTCGGCCTGACGCGGGGTGGCGGAGAAGCGCTCCATCCCGAAGCGGGCGATGTCGAAACGGGGCCCGGCCGTCGCCATCATTTCGATTGCGCAGCAGGCCAATCCGAATGTCGCCGGCCACAGTGAGCCGGCCCGCACGAACCCGGCGACCTTCTCCACCGTGGACAGCAGGATGCCGCCCGGCAGTGCCTCTTCTAGTCCCATCGAGCCTCTAGTCCCATTCCAGGCCGCCGCGGCGCCACACGTAGGCGTAGGCGACGAAGACCGTCGCCATGAAGATCGCCATCTCGACCAACGCGAACGTGCCCAGCCGGTCGAAGGACACCGCCCAGGGGTAGAGGAACACGATCTCGATGTCGAAGACGATGAACAACATCGCGGTCAGGTAGTACTTGATCGGGAACCGCTGGCCCGCCGGTGCGGTCGCCATCGGCTCGATCCCGCATTCGTAGGCTTCCAGCTTGGCCCGGTTGTACCGGCGGGGCCCGACGAACAGTGCGACGAACACCGAAACCACCGCGAACACCCCTGCGATGGCACCCAGAATCAGGATCGGGGTGTAGAGACTCATGGCTCCCAATCCTCGCTCGCGCGCATGTTGTGATCTGACGCACAGCCTAGCGGGGGGTCACTGGACCGACGACCGCAACAGGCCGACCACGGCGTCGCCGAGTCGGATGGGGTCGATCGGATGCGGAACCGCGGCCTCGGCCCGAGACCAATTGGCCAGCCAGGCGTCGTCGGCGCGGCCGGTGAGCACCAGAATCGGCGGGCAGTCGGTGATCTCGTCCTTGAGCTGTTTGGCGATGCCCATACCGCCCACCGGGGACGCTTCGCCGTCGAGGATCACCAGATCGAAGCCGCCGGCGTCCATCAACGAGATCACCATCGGCCCGGTCGCGACGTCGGTGTAGGTGAGCCCCGGGAGTTCGGGGTGGATGCGCGTGCCCAAAGCGAGGCGGACCTGCTCGCGGGTAGTCGCGTTGCTGCTGTAGTTGAGGACGTGCAGCGGGGAGACCACAGCGCCGATGCTACGGCGCACGCCCGGGTCAGCGGGTGAAGACGGCTTCGGTGACCAGGGTGGTGGCGGGCGGCATCATGCCCAGCATGTTGCCGCTGACGCCCCAGCGGGTGCGGTCGATCTCGCCGCGCGCGGTGATCGCGACGCTGTCCGCATCGATGCGCCCGATCGTGAAGGTGAGCGGCAGCGGCAAGGTGGTGCCTCGGATGCTCAGCGTCGTGATGGGGGTGCCGTCGGGTGCGGTGCCGGTGACCTCGACGACGATCTCGGGAAACCGTTCGGCGTCGAAGAATTCCTCCGCCTGCAAGTGGTGGTCGCGCTTGCCGATCCCGGTGCGCACCGAGTCGGCTTGGATCACCAGTCGCCCGGACAGTTGCCCGCCAGCGGTGATCACGCCTTCACCGGTCACGTCGGTGAAGCGGCCGTTGACCGGTATCAGGCCCCACAGGGTCTTGCTGGTGAACCGGACCGAGGAGCGGCCGGGCACCAGGGCCCACGTTCCGGCCAGCTGCGGATCGGTCAGGTTCTGCGCGGTCATACCCATCAGCTTGCCTGACTCAGAGCAGCCAGATCGGCCGGGTCGAGGTATTCATCGATCCGGGTGATCAGCCCAGCTCAGCGGTGTGCCTTCAGGCCCCGCGGCCAGCGCGTCGCCATCGCCCCGCTCGATGGTGGCGAAAAACCTGTCGGCCGGGCGCCGGGCGGGGCATGACGCAAGTGCCCGCCTCCGAGCGACAAAGGCCCGATGAGCCCGGCAGTCCGGCGCGCCTTGGTCGGTCTGTCGCTCCGAGGTGGGCAAAAGCGTTGGTGCCACCCGAGTGCTATCCCTCAGGTGTGCCATAGCCCGGATGAGAAATCGCCAGCCGATGGCCGACCAGAGCCCGAAGGCAGGCCAACGCCTCAACCGGCCGGCCTTCGAGTTCGCCGGAGCGGATCGCCGCCGACAACTCCGCCTCGTCGGCGTAGCCCAGCCGCTCCAGCGCGGCCCGGGGCTCAGTGCACGTTTCATCCAGCAGTTCGCGTTCCACGATCCGCAACGCGTTGGCCGCGACGAGCGCGTGGAAGTTCACCGCGCCCGACGTGGCGGCCCGCACGTCGCTCTCGAGGAACTCCGCGACGGCGGCGACGAGTTCGGCTGCCGTTGGCCTGCCGGTGTTGTTCATGGCGCCACCTCCAGCAGATCCAGGATGTCCCATTCGGTTTCGCATACCCGGCGCCCGATGGCGGCCAGTTCCACCGATCGGGTTTGTCCGGTCAGATGCCGCTCGGCTTGGTAGCGGCAGATGATCCCCCAGCGCAGGGTGCCGAGCACCATCCACCAGTGCAGTACAGCCCGGTCCACCGGTGCGCCGCCGGCCCGCTCGTAGGCCGTGGCGAACTCCCCGATGCTGCCCAGCCCGCCGGCGGCCATGGTCTCGGGTGCCCCGAATCGCCAGGCCCGGATGCAGAACCAGGCCAGGTCCTCGTAGACCTGACCGATGTGCACCGCTTCCCAATCCAGCACCGCGGCCAGCACCGGCCCCGCCGACGACGGCCCCAGGCCCTCGACGATCAGATTGCCCATCCGGAAGTCGCCGTGCACCAGCTTCCGCGGGCCGGCGGCGGGCCGATTGGCCGCCAGCCAGCGGAAGGCCCACTCGAAGGTAGCGGTGGTGTCGCCGAGTTCGTCGAGGCGCCGCCGCCATTCGGCCGGTTCGTCGCGTTCGACGAGTTCGGGGGCGTCGCTGCTCGCCCGGTGGATGGCCGCCAAGGCCTGACCGCACTGGGTCAGCAGCCGGGCACGGCCCGCATCGTCGAGTTTCCGCTGGATCCTGCGGACGATCGTCTCCCCGGCGATCTCATCGCAGATGAGAAACGGACTGCCCAGCGCTGCAGGTGAATTCGAGGCAACCAGGACGTGCGGCACCGGAGCGCCCGCCTCGGCCGCCGCGGCCTGCACCGCGGCCTCGAGTTCCATACTCGCGAACTGCCCGTCGGCGGTCGGCGCGGCCCGCAGAATCAGCGCTCGCCGACCCGATCGGGTGACCGCGTCGAAGGCGGAGGTGATGCGGCTGGCCCCGCCGGTGAGCGTCCGAAGGTTCTCCACCACGACGCCGCCGCCGAGCACCGGTGTGAGAACCTGCGCCAGTTGGTCTTTCACCCCTGTTCTTTTCTTGGCTGGCCGAACTTGAACATCCGCTGGGCCACCCGGCGCATCTGAATCTCCTCGGCTCCCTCGGTGATCCGGTAGCGGCGGTGGTGGCGGTAGATGTGCTCGAA
>JBAXUD010000424.1:0-3330 GCA_037129875.1 Mycobacteriaceae bacterium | reverse complement strand
CACCACCCGGTCGACCATCCCGGGTTCGACCTGTTCTGATCGCCCTGTTTCAACACCCCCACGTCTCCGACGTGGGGTTTTTCATGCTCGCGCGGTATTCCCCTAACCCCCTAGCCATAAGACCCCTACATCCCTAGTGGGGTCCCCCCAAGGAGGGGCGCTAACCCCGTTTCCGGGCTCGAATCCCGCCCATAACGTGGCTGTCAGATTGCCGGACCGACCGGCAAGCAAACCTGAAAGGGGCTCGCCATGATTGCTCTCATCGACTGGATCCTCAACCTGTTCCGCAACGAGGACGCCGCCCGGGCGTTCGTCGCCGCACCCGAACAGGCCATGCGCGACGCCGGAATCACCGGTGTCACGGCCGCACAGCTGTCCTCGGTCGCCGCCACCGCGGTGCCCGGACTGCTGCTCGGCGGCGGGGATCCCATCGTCGGCCTGCAGCGCGCGGTGTCCAATCAGTACGGATTCGCCCCGGCCTATCAGACTGCCGGCCAAGGCGGGTTCGAGCCGATCTGGGCGCCGTCGCCCACCTACGCGCCGTCCCCGACCTACGCGCCCGCTCCGACCTTCGCCCCGGAGACCCAGACCGACCTGGCCAGCCACAACAGCACCGACCTGGCCAGCCACAACGACACATCGCTGCTCAGCCCGCCGCAGGACGCCGGCGCCAATGCCCAGAACGGCGCCTTCAACCTCGGCTTCGGCGACATCACCCTGGGGAGCAAGACCTCCAACAGCGCCACCGGACACGGGGTGGTCGTCGCCGGCGACAGCAGCGGGGACATCGTCAGCGGCGACGGGGCGGTGCTGGGCAACGACAACGCCGTCACCAACGGGGACATCCTGGCCGACCACGGTTCCAACATCTCCACCGGACAGGCCGCGGTGATCCGCGACAGCGGAACCACCACCACCGCAGGAGCCGACGCGATCGCAACCGCCGATTCCGGCTCGGTGATCAAAGGCTCGGACAACGGCGTGCACAACGGCACGGCCATCGGGGGCAGCGAAACCACCACCACGGTGGGCGGGACCGGCAACACGACCACGGCCGACGGTCACGAGGCGACGCTCACCTCCACGACGACGACCACCACCACCACGACCGACAACGCCGACAACTCGGTGCATGAGACCACCGTCACCGACACGTCGACGCACGACTCGTCGCATCACTCGCTGTTCGATACGAGCCTGCTGAGCAACAACGACACCGCGTTGCACAGCGAGCCGTCGCTTGCCTCCGGTAACCATCTGCTCGGCCTCGGCTTCTAGCCCGGCCCGCAGACGGCGCGGCGGGCACCCGGAACCCCCTCCTCCGGGTCCCCGCCGCGTTCCCGTGCCCAGCACATACCGTTGAAGACGCACCAGAGGAGGACATGTGAGCCAGCCGCAGGACCGGCGCCAGGTTTCGGTGATCGTCGAGTTGATCGACCACACCCGGGCCGTCGCCGACCTCAACGACCGGGCCGATCTGGCGGCCCGGCTGACCGCTGCCCGCGAGCGGATCACCGACCCGCGAATCCGGGTGGTGATCGCCGGCCAACTCAAGCAGGGCAAGAGTCAACTGCTCAACTCGCTGCTCAACATGCCGGTGGCCCGGGTCGGGGACGACGAGAGCACCGTCCTGGTGACGGTGGTGGCGCACGCCGACGAACCGTCGGCGCGGCTGATCATCGCCGACGGCCACGGCGGCGAGGAAGCGGTTGACATCCCGCTCGCCGACCTGCGGGGTGATCTGCGTCGCGCCCCGCAGGCCCATGGCCGTCCGGTGCTGCGCGTGGAGGTCGGAGCACCCAGCCCGCTGCTCGCAGGTGGACTGACGTTCATCGACACCCCAGGCGTCGGCGGGCAGGGCCAGCCGCATCTGTCGGCCACCCTCGGTCTGCTTCCGGATGCCGACGCAGTGCTGTTCGTCAGTGACGCCAGCCAGGAGTTCACCGAACCGGAAATGCGGTTCATCCGCCAGGCCGTCGAGATCTGCCCGGTCGCGGCGATCATCGCCACCAAGACCGACCTTTATCCGTCTTGGCGCCAGGTGGTCGACGCCGACACCGCGCACCTGCGTGCCGCGCGGCTGGGCCTGCCGGTGATCCCGGTCTCGTCTCTGCTGCGCAGTCACGCCGTCTCGTCAAACGACAAGGAACTCAACGACGAGTCCAACTTCCCGGCGCTCGTGTCATTTTTGTCCGAGAAGGTGCTCTCCCGTGAGAACGATCGGGTCCGCGAACATGTTCTGAACGAAATACGTTCGGCTGCAGAACATCTCAACCTCGCCGTGCAGTCCGAACTGTCCGCGCTCACTGACCCGGTAGCGGCCCGCAGGCTCACCGCTGACCTGGAACGCCGCAAGGATGAGGCCCAGGACGCATTGCAGCAGACCGCGCTGTGGCAGCAGATCCTCAACGACGGAATCGCCGATCTCACAGCCGATGTCGACCACGACCTACGGGCCCGGTTCCGGGCGATCACCCAGCACGCCGAGGACGTCATCGACTCCGGTGACCCCACTCTGCAGTGGGCCGAGATCGGCGCCCAGGTGGAGAACGACGTCGCCAACGCTGTCGGCGACAACTTCGTCTGGGCCTATCAACGTGCCGAGGCATTGGCGGCCGAGGTGGCCCGCACCTTCGTCGACGCGGGCCTCGACGTGGTCAAGGTCCCCGACGTCACGGACATGGGCGCCGGCATGGGTCGGCTGAAGTCGCTGGCGCACCTGGAGTCCAAGCCGATCGGCAAGGGGCACAAGGTGATTACCAGCATGCGTGGTTCCTACGGCGGTGTGTTGATGTTCGGCATGCTCACCTCGGTGGCGGGGCTGGGGATGTTCAATCCCATCTCGTTGGGCGCCGGTCTGCTGATGGGTCGCAAGGCGTACCACGAGGACATGGAGAACCGCATGCTGCGGGTCCGCAACGAGGCCAAGACCAACCTCCGCAGGTTCATCGACGATGTCCTGTTCGTGGTGACCAAGGAATCCCGCGACCGGCTCAAGACCATCGGCCGCCAACTGCGCGACCACTACCGCGAGATCGCCAACCAGACGACCCGTTCCCTCAACGACTCGCTTCAGGCCACGCTGGCTGCGGCCCGGGTGGAGGAGACCGAGCGCGCCAACCGGGTCCGCGAACTCGAGCGCCAGGCCAATATCCTGCGCCAGGTGATCGACAACGCCGAGAAGCTCAACGGTCCGGTGGGCAGGAGCGCAGCGACCCGGGAATCGAATCCGGTGGGCAGGAGCGCAGCGACCCGGGAATCGAATCCGGAGGGCAGGAGCGCAGCGACCCGGGAATCGAATCCGGAGGGCAGGAGCGCAGCGACCCGGGA